>CANHGA010000032.1 GCA_947460085.1 Synechococcaceae cyanobacterium | reverse complement strand
GCATGCGGTGGTAACAAAAACTGAGCCCCAGCCTTCACGGCGTCAACCCAAAGGCGGGCTTGTCATGGCGCGCTTTGGCCTAAGAGCCTTGCGAATTACCGCAAGCACCGTGGCTGTCGTAGCCCTCCTTCAGGAACAGTGGGTGCCCGGGGTTTCATTTGGGGTTGCCTGGCTATTGCTCCTCAAGGCCCCAAGTGTCTTTCGTTTTCTCAAAGACGACACGACAACTTGAGTCTTAATCGCGGCACATTGGCCAAAGGGATCTCGGCAAAGTCAGCCCTACGTAGAACGGGCATAGTTGCAACTCCTGTCATGGCCCAAGCCCACATGCATCACACCGGTGGAGAGCAAACCATTGCGCTGGAAGCCGCCGTACACCTGATCGCCATGGCTGCAAAAGCCCTACTCATCCTTGGTGGCGCAATTCTGATTGGGGAAGTGGTCGTCACCTCAGAGCGAAGGCTCCATGGCCAACAAAAGGGCACCAAGCAGATGGTGGCAGAAGACGCCATCCCCGGTCGCTAAGCGCGTCCTAAAAGCTGCTAAGCCCCCTGACCCCAAGCAAGCGCGTAGCAGCAAGCCCTTTCATTGCTCCCTGCAAGCCGTCACCTTGTGATTGCCCTTAATCTTGACTAGACTCAACCTTGAATAACATCTGTCTAGACTGGACTCAATCTTAACTGCACTAGATCCAGATTGCCCTCGATTTTGACCGACCAAGACTTAACGGATCAGGACTTAATCGAGCAGATCCTGATCTCCAATACGTCGATATTCTCGCCTGAAATCCTTTAATCCCGGCACTTGCCTAACAGCCAAGCCCTAGTCTTGCCTGATCCGCAAACGCAGCTGGCGCGTCGCTGGCCGCGACCTTCGCTTGGGTGATTGAAAAAACTTTTTATGGATCCTGGCTAGTTTGTTGCGGTGGCGACGCACGGGGGGATCCATTGGGGAAGCCAGCAGTATCTGACGAATGGGGCACTGTTGGCAGACCAACGCAAGCGTTTCATTCATTGAAAGGCCCCGCTCAAGCACCCCCAGGTGGGCCACACAGTAACGACTAACGAGGTGACCTGTTGCCTGCACGGCCATTTCAGCCAGGGATGGGTCATGGGTATGCATCACTATCTACCAACTGCCTGATCCAACCCTAAGAGAGCCCAAGCACATAGCGTGGGTCGACAAGACCTGGGCGCCGATTGATAGAACAAATACCTAATAACACAACCCGTGACCAACAGCCAAGCTATCGGAATCTCCAGAGCCCCAAAAACGCCGCAGCGCGCAACCAAAACCAGCAAGACCATCAAATATTTACATCCGATTTTAGAGTCAATGCGATAAATTCGCGGAACAAGAAGGATTCCCGATTAAGTCATCGCAACAATTAGCTTGTCCGCCCAGTCGGCGGCAATTCACAATCCCATAGCAAATTAAACATGACAACGCATCTCCTTGAAGCACTGAGCGATATTTCGAGTGAAGGAATCAATGGTGGGACGCAGCGTCGTGACTGCAAGCCAGGCCGTAAGCCTTGTCGCCCCACCCCACCCCCCTGCGGCTGGGGCAGTGGACACCATGAGTTTGACCACAAAGGTCGCAAGGATCGTGACTGATCCGGACGAGCACAATTTGGTAACAGCATTTGATAGCAGCACTAGATAGCACTGCCATTTGATAGCAGTTCCGATTGAGATCAGCTTACCAAGCTGATCTCAATCGCGATTTGACTCGCATCAAAGTATTCATCCTGTCCACATCTTTGATGCGGGCAGGTTTTTTATGCTTGCTACGAAACGGATGAATCAAGTCGCTGGCGCAGTCGTGGTTACCCACCGTTTCAGATCCAAGCAAGACAACCCGACGTCTTGGCAGCAAAATAGGTCACCAACGGAACGTCCATGGACCAGTCACTTGTGTGCCACCCTTCCCGGAGCACAGCGTTGGCCATCACAGCGGTGCTGATACTGGCCAGCGCCTGCGGCACAACAACCACCGGGATCGATGAACGCTGCGCCGACCTTGCAGCCACCGGCTACACCGAGGTGAAGGAGATGCAGGAGCTGCTTCACCTCGCCAAGCAACCCAGCGTTGGCAGCGCCGCCAACATCCGTCAGCGCGCGATGGCCTTGTGCGTCAAAGAGGCCAGTTGATCCACAATGCAGTGATGGTGAGTCGACAAACCCTCGGTCTTTTGGCCTGCTGCTCCTTGGCTTGGCCATGGGTGAGCCCTGCGGCTGCCCAGCAATCCCTGCCAGCCCAGCAATCCCTCCCAGCCCAGCCGCCCGAAGCCAATGGCATGGGCATCACCATCGACGACCTCGCCGGGCCCAATGGGCCGGGGCCCGCCAAATCCAAGGGCGACCACTGGAAAGTGGAACCGGGCTATGGCTGGTGGGGACCCGGCGATGGTTTTGGGGGTGGTTTTGATGATGGTTTCTTGTACTAACTCCTGCCGTACCAACCAAGCCAGCACGCCAACCCACTCCCAGCCGGGATGGTCGCCGATACATGCAAATGCGTGATTCAACAGGTG
Source organism: Synechococcaceae cyanobacterium (assembly GCA_947460085.1). GTDB lineage: Bacteria > Cyanobacteriota > Cyanobacteriia > PCC-6307 > Cyanobiaceae > Cyanobium_A. The sequence goes on along the minus strand of CANHGA010000032.1, from coordinate 10,829 downwards.
AACGTCCGGACCACCATTGACCAGGCAAAGGCCATCTGCCAACAACAAGCCACCGCCAAATTCCCAACCCCCTAAGGGCCTCTCCATGCCAGCTCCCACCCCCAAACAACCTGCGGTTACTGGGGAGGTCCTTGCTGGAACCGCCAAGTGGTGGTGCAGCCAGGCCTAGCGCCGATCAGCAACCCCGGTGGTGCCATCGCCGTACGCAACGTCTGCATCGCCTCGGTCCCGATGCGCACCGGGCCCAGCATCGCCTAGGCACCCATCGAAATTCTCACCGCAGGCTATGAATGGAGTTTGATTCAGGTTGGTGCCACCAGCGGCTACGTACCCACCGCTTCGATTTGCCTTTAGGGCCTCCTCAGCAGGGGCTCATCAGTAGCAAACCTGCCTTAAGCCAACCTGGGAATTTCTGCCGTCTCGGATTGAATGGCAGTGGGTTGCAGGACTGCGGGACTTTCGATCGCGGGGCGTTGTAGCTCCCGCTCGAGCATGGTGATCCGCATCTCGCGTAGACAAAATTTGCAACCGCCGGTTGTTTGCAAATGCTTCTCTGGAGTGATCGAGATCTCCTTCACCGGATGGACACGGCACTTGATCTTGACAGGAGATTTATAGCTCTTATAAATAATGGTGGAATAGTCGTACTTATCGCCAAAACGCGAGTGGGCCCTTTCTAAAAAAAGCTCCCGACCAATTGGGTTTCCCATGGCTCACCAATCCCGGCCGAGGCTAGGGGCAAGAAGAAAGGATAGCTCGACCCAGAGAGCATTTGTTACCAAGTGCTGCTGTTGCGCTCATGCGGGCCTTGGGGGCAGGGCCGCCAGCCCTTGCACATAGGCGTCCAACGCTCCCACATTGATCCAGCCGGTGGCGATCACTTTGGTGCAATCCGGGCTCACCCGGCCGCGGTGCACGTGGGACATCCCGGCGGGGAAGATCGCCATCTGGCCAGCAATGGCCTCGACGTGGTGCTCTTGCCACAAAAATTCCGTACCCGCATTCGCCACATCGTTGCAATAGAGGATCCAGGCCAGCACCCGCTTGATCGGGTCTGTGGCATCGTCGGCAGTGGTCCAATCGCAATGCCAATTTTTAAACCCTTCCCCAGGCAAATAACGCTGCAGATTAAAAATCGGATTCACGAATAACGAGCGTTCTGGGCAAACCTGAAGGAACATCCGGCGATCCGCCAAATACTGCTTCAGACAGCGGGAAACGGCGAGCATGATCGCGTCGCTCAGGCTGTGGGCCTGGGGATCAGTGCGATCAAGCCACACCAGGGAGATGTCGGTGGACACCTTATCGGGATTGGTGGCAGCCGCCCCGCCAAAACTGGCCCCCGAGGTGTGCAGGTCGGGGCGCTTCTCAAAGAAGTCCATCACCCGGGCACCCAATTCGGCCAGATCCCCGTCTTGATACGTGGCGATCAGTTGCATCTCAAGCCCCTCCGCTATGCCATGGGCCAACCTAGGCAGCCAGTTCCCCGTCCCCCATGGTTCCCGAGAACCCCCAACGTCCGCCCTGGCTGAACTGGGTCATTTTGCTGATCTTCCTCTGGAGCAGCTACCAGTTGGCCGGCTTCTGGATGGCGCGCCTCCATGGCGGCTAAAGCCCTGGGCCATCACGCCGCGGGGTAGCAGTTCGGCACGAAGAATTGCTCGTTCAGGGGAGGGCGCACCGCGGGCTTGGCCCTGGGGCGGGCCGGCAGCTTGATCGCCGCTGGCGTCATGTCCTGGTAGGGCACCTTGCTGAGCAAGTGGTTGATGCAATTGAGGCGGGCACGACGCTTGTCATCGGCCTCCACCGTGAACCAGGGCGCTTCCGGAATGTTGGTGTGGGCCAGCATGTCGTCTTTGGCGTGGGAAAACTCCTGCCAGCGCAGCCTTGCTTCCAAATCCATGGGGCTCAACTTCCAGCGGCGGGTGGGATCGTCGATGCGGCTCTGGAAACGGCGTTCCTGCTCCCCATCACTGACCGAAAACCAATACTTGAGCAGCACAATTCCCGATCGAACCAACATCCGCTCAAATTCAGGGCAGGAATGCATGAACTCCTCCACCTGCTCGGGGCTACAGAAGCCCATGACCCGTTCAACGCCAGCCCGGTTGTACCAACTGCGGTCGAAGATCACGATCTCGCCGGCCGAGGGGAAATGCTCCACATAGCGCTGGAAGTACCACTGGGTCTTCTGCTGATCAGAGGGGGTTGCGAGGGCCACGACCCGGCAACCCCTCGGGTTGAGCGGATCGGTGATGCGCTTGATCGTGCCGCCCTTGCCGGCCGCATCGCGCCCCTCAAAGACAACGATCAGGCGAAAGCCTGAGGCCTTCACCCAATACTGCATTTTCACCAACTCCACCTGCAGCCGCTCGAGCTCTTGCTCGTAAAGCTGGCCGGAGAGTTTGTTGATGGCGGTTCACTCCCTGGGGTTATGGCAATCCTGGAGGCTTCTGCCTGGGCAGGAAAACCCGCACGAAGCGGACCAAACCAGCAACGACCAGAACCAACGCCCCCACCGCTACCGCCACCAGCAGCACCACCGCCACCACTTGGAGCAACCCCAGGAGCAACAGCTGCACCCCCCGAATCACGTTGGCCAGGGCCGTGCTCAACAGCAACAGGGTGTCGAGGCGCTGGGGTAACTGCATCAAACCCACCACCAAACCCACCCCGGCCGCAGCGATTAGAAGGCCAGCAGCGCCTTGTTTCCAGCGCAGGGGAGGCCTTTTGCGGCGAAAAACCTGCCGTTCCCCCTTGGAGCCCTTCGGCCGTTTGCCGGACGGGCGGCGGGCACGGCGGGATGGGGATTTCATACCTCCAGGGAATAGCCCGCGCTTCGCATCCAGCGCTCAAATTCCATCAACACCAACTCATTGGGGCAATCGATCAACGAGATCGCACCCACGGTGCAGTCGCCCTTACCCCCGTGGTGCAGGGACAGGTGGAAGGTATCGCCACTCAGGCCACACACTTCAGGATCGCTGCGCACCACCACCGAAAGGGTGGCACCCAGGCCAGCCACCCGGATTCGCAATTCCGACCAGCTCATCGTTGCCATGGGTTCAGTTTGGGGAGTGCGCGGGGAACGTCAAGGCCGGGGCCCTGGAACCTCCCCCCCTGGAACCTTGGGCTGGGCTGAGGGGGCGGGGCTGGTGGGTTGGGTCTGCAAGCGCTTGGGCTGGGGGAGCATCAGGGCGAAGGCGGTGGCTAGCGCCAACACCAGGGCCCCTCCCACGGGGGCCGCCAACCGCTGGGGCAGAGGGGTGCGCTGCAGCACTTCCCGGACCTTCAGGGGCCGGGAGACGGGAATGGCGAGGGGGAGCTGCAGGCGGGGGTCCATCCGCAACAGATCAAGCACCCGCACCAGGTCCGAGAGCTCAGCGTCATCCAGGCCAATCTGCAGCGGGGGGGTATCGCTCTGGCTGCTGCGCAGCATCAGGAGGTGCCCCTCTCCAGCCTCAGCCGGGCCAATGCCCACGGGCTGGTTGTCGTCGCCAAAGCGCCGGGCCACGCCGCTGATCCGGTGGCGGGCGTAGGGCATCACCACCTGCATCAAGGCCACCAGATGCTCCTTACGGCCTTCCAATTGGGGCCTTCCGGCCCAATCCAGGGTCCAGCTGGTGATGATGCCAACCGCATCGTCAGGCTGCCCTGCGGACACATCCGGCAAGCCCTCCACCTGGAGGCGGCAGCTGATTTGGTCGTAGCGAAGGGTTTGTTTCATCAAGATCCCGCATCCAGGAGGCTGGCCTTAAGCCGCTCAAAGCCCCCAGCGCCGGAAGCCAGGGCCAAAGACTGCACCAATAGCCGGCACTCCGCCACGCAGGTTTCGGGGTTCAGGTACTTCTGCACTCCGCCGCGCCTGGGGTTCATGCGCTCCTTCACCAGCTCGGATAGGCGGGATTGGAACAGGGCCCAGCGCTGGGCCAGCACCTCGGGAGCTTCGGCTTGGGAGAGCAAGCCCCGCAACACCGGATAGAGGCGATCCGCGAGGGAGCACAGGATCCGAATCAGGGCATCCCCATCGGCGGCCGCCAACTCACCGCGCCGGGTGGTGCGGCGCAGGGGGTTATGGCAACGGCTTTTCCAAAGCTCCACCCGGTTGGGGAACCGATCGGTAAAGCCCATCTGCTCGCTCATCCAAACCATGGCCTCACCCCCATTGAGATCAAGGGCTTCCACGCTGAGCAACAACAAATCCAGGCGTTCAATCCCCCGACGCGGAAGTCGGAGGCTGATCTCCAGCGTGGGGGAATCGTGGGGCATGGCTGCGATGATGCCAGCAATAGAGCCCCACCGTCACGCCCATGGCCATTTCCACGCGTGAGAACTTGCGTGAGCTGGACCTGCGGCAACTGGTTCGGGACGTGCCCGATTTCCCCAAGCCAGGCATCCTGTTCCGCGACCTCACACCGCTGATGCGCGACCCCGAGGGATGGCAGGAAGTGATCCGCCAGCTCACCAGCCTCTGCGAACGGGTGCAGCCGGATCTGATCGTGGGCATTGAATCCCGGGGCTTCATCGTGGGAACGGCCCTAGCCACAGCCGTTCGGCTTGGGTTTGTGCCCGTGCGCAAACCGGGCAAGTTGCCGGGCGCCGTCACCGGGGTGGATTACGCCCTGGAATACGGCACCGATCGACTCGAGATCGGCAGTGATGCCCTCGAGGGGGGCCAAAAGGTGCTGGTGATCGACGATCTCCTCGCCACCGGTGGCACCGCGGCAGCCTGCGCCCAACTGGTTGCAGCCGCCGGCGGCGAACTCTGCGGTTTTGGCTTTGTGGCCGAATTGGCAGCCCTCAACGGCCGCCACAAACTGCCAGCCGACCAGCCGATCGAATCCCTGATCATCTACAGCTGATCACTGACAGCTAAAACCTGGCTGTCCTGCCAGGCGAGCACCGCATCGAATTGCTCCAGGCTGAGCAAGCCATACCGCCACAACACCACGGGCAAGGGCGCCTGCTCCAGCTGGCACTGCCTCATCCCCAGGGCCAGGGCACTGTCAGCCAGGCCCAGCCGGTGGCGTAAAAAGCCCAGCAAGGCGGGCGCAGGCGATGGCTGGGTGGCGGTGCTGATCACCACGGCGTCCTCCCAAGGGGAATCCATGCTGATCAGCCGCCCAGCACCTGGCAAGGGCCATGGGTCATCGCCGCCAAACTGAAACGCCTCAGCCAGGGCAGGCGCGCCAGGGCCCCCAAGCCCAATCGCCGCAGCGGCAGCAAGAGGGGGGCCCGATTGGAGAACACCCGCACCAGCAGGTCGGTGGCCGCCAGGGTGAGTAGCAGATCCGGCCAACGCCTCAGGCCATAGGCGGCAGGGAGACGGTCGGCGGCCAGGCGCCCAGCCGTTGCCCGCTGGGCCAAGCGGTGAAGAACAGCCACATCGCGCCAGCAGAGATTGAGCCCCTGGCCCCCCACCGGGTGGCAGCGATGGCCGCTCTCCCCGAGCAACACACAGGAGCCCCGGTGTTGGCGCCTAGCCAGCTGGAGCGACACGGGGAAGGCCCGCGGCTGGTCGAGCAAGCCATCCGGCTGGAACCGGTCGGGCAGGGCCCCAGCCAGGGCATCGAGGAAGGCAGCATCAGCCAGGCTTTCGAGCTGGCGGCAGCGCCCCTGGGAGGCACTCCAGACCACCTGGAAGAGGCCGTCGCCGAGGGGCAACACCGCAAAGGGGCCCTCGGGGCGCAGCAGTTCCCAGGCCTGGTCGTCGTCGGAACCCCGCATCGCCACCATGGCTGTCAGACAGCTCTGGCGATAACTCCATTGCCAAAGGCCAATGCCCAGGGCCTCCCGGGTGGGGGAGTGGGGGCCATCGGCCGCCACCACCAGATCCACTGGAACGGATCCCATGGATCCCATGACCGGGACCGCGGATTGCCCCAGCTGGGTGGTGATGGCTGGATGGGCCTGCATCCGCTCAAGCAACACAGCCATCAGGGGCCGGTGCTGGGCAATCCAGCCCAGGGCGGCGCCTTTGCGCTGGGCTGCACCTTGGCACTGGGCCAAGGGGGCGGCCAAATCGGTAAGGGCGAAGGGCACCGAGGCCCTGGCACCAAGATCAAGCAACTCCAGGCGCCGAAAGGGCACCATCAACGGTTCGCAGGCCTGCCAGAGGCCAAGACGCTCGAGCAACCTCTGGCTGGAGTGGGTGAAGGCATAGGCCCTGGTGCGCTCCAGCAGGGCTGGTGAGCCGAGGGGATCGACGACGGTCACCTGCCAGCCGGCATCGGCCAGGGCAAGGGCAGCCAAGGCACCGGTGGGGCCGGCCCCCATCACCTGGGCCTGGAGTGGCTGGGGCATGAACAGACCCTTGGGACACAAAAAAGCCGCAGCAAGTCTGCTGCGGCGAGGAAAAGACTGGCCTCAGATCGATCCGATCTTCAGCCGATGCCGAGCAGGCCGCGGGTGAAGGATTCGCCGCCCAGGGCAATCTCGGTAGCCAGGAGGGCAATGAAGCCGAGCATCGCCATGCGGCCGTTCAGCTTTTCAGCACGCTCATGGAAGCCCCAGCTGCTCTCCACATCCACCACTTCCATGCGGGGTTCGGTGGCAAAGGCGTTGAGGCGGCCGCCGTCTTCAGTGGTGACGGTGGCGCCGCGAATGGTGGGAGCTGGGGATGCTGCTTGGGTCATGGCCGGCTCGTAAAGGGTTGTTACTGAAACTGTAACGCAATGTTGCGGGGCTTTCAGCGCAAACGCATGAGACACAGCTCTTCAAAAGCAGGCCGCAGCAGATAGGGGTACTCGCCGACCCACAATTTCAGCTGGGGAATCCAGGCATCACTGAGGGCCCCTACTCGCGAAAAGTCCTTGCGCTCACTCAGCACAAGCAGGCGCACCACCATGCCAGGCCTGATCTTTTCGTACTTCTTGTTGAACGGGCAACGCACCTTGCCCAGGTAGCCGTCCTCATCCTCGAGCTCCAGGGTGAGCCAGGTGCGGTGGTTCTCCACCAATTCCAGCCGGCCCTGCTTGTTGGCCTGCTCGCGGCGGCCCTCCACCACATCCGTGGTGTACACATCGCCCACCTGGCCCTCAAAGATGGCTCCAGCTGGATAGCGGCGCAGGGTGGAGTTCTTCTGGCCTGCCTCGAGGATTGGTCCCCAGAGCAGGTACAGGGCAAACACGACGCCCGTCACCAGAAAGACGGATCCGAACTGGCTGCTGAACAGCAGGGTCTGACTGATCAGCAGGGTGACCACGGCCCCAATCACCGAAATCAGCACCCGTCGCAACACGGCTTCAGGGTTACCGGTGCAGGCATTGAACTGGGGGCCCGTGGCCACCGCAGGAATCAGCCTGGGCAACTCGCCCGGGCGCAGGGGAATCAGCATCGGGGAAGGGTCCTCAAATCAGGCGTTCGAGGCCATAGACAAGCCCCCCCAGGCTGCGCACCTTTCGCACGGTGAGCAAGACCCCGGGCATGTAGGCCGAGCGATCAATGGTGTCGTGGCGCAGGGTGTAGGTCTCCCCAGGGGCCCCAAACAACACCTCCTGGTGGGCCACCAGGCCTGGGAGGCGAATCGAGTGGAGGCGCAGGCCACTCTCCCTTTGGCCGCCCCGGCAACCCTGGAGGGTTTCATGCTCTTCAACCTGCACCGGGTTGAAGCTCTTGCCCAGGTCCTCCATCAACTCAGCCGTTTTGATGCAGGTGCCGCTGGGGGCGTCGGCCTTGCGGTTGTGGTGCAGCTCGGTGAGTTCGGCGAAGTCGTAAAAACGAGCCGCAGCTGCGGCGGCCTGCTGCAACAGCACCATGCCCACGGAAAAGTTGGGGATGACGGCCCCCCCCACGCTGGCCTTATCGGCAAAGACCGCCAAATCCTGCAACTGCTGGGGGCTGAGGCCCGTGGTGCCCACCACGGGATGGACGCCATAGGCGATGGCCGCCCGGGTGTGCTCGTAAACCACCTTGGGATGGGTGAAATCCACCAACACCGCGGCACCTCCCTGGCGGGCGGCTTGGCTGGCGGCACACAGGCAGCCTTCGAAATCCGCGGTGATGGCCACGTCCAAGGCACCCAAACCGAGCTCCAGGCCCACATCGGCCCCTTCGCTGCCTGGGGTGGTATCCACCGCTCCCACCAGCTCACAATCGGCCGCCCCCACCACGGCCTTCACCACCTCAGCCCCCATGCGGCCCAGGGCACCAGCCACCACCACCGGGATTGGCACCGAAACTGGAGTTGTCATCGTGGATCAACCATTGCTGCAGAGCCTATGGGCCAAGCCCGCGTCAGGGCTTAAAGGTTCGTAAGCTTTCTCCAATTGCCCAGTTAGCGCCGATGTTCACGCAGGTCCGCTCCGCCAACCGCCGAGTTAGCCCCGCAGATGTGAACGGTCGCGCCGTGATGAAGGCGGTCTATCTGGTGCTGGAGCCCCAGTACCAAAACTCCCTCACCCAGGCCGCCACCTCACTCAACGACCAGAACGGTCCCCTGGCGATCGAGCTGAGCGGCTACCTGATTGAAGAACTCCGGGATCCCCAGAACTACGCCGACTTCTGCGCCGATGTGGCCGCAGCCGATGTGTTCATCGCCTCCCTGATCTTCATTGAAGATTTGGCCCAGAAAGTGGTGGAGGCCGTTGCCCCCCACCGCGACCGGCTCAAGGCCGTCGTGGTGTTCCCCTCCATGCCGGAGGTGATGCGCCTCAACAAACTCGGCACCTTCTCGATGGCCCAGCTGGGCCAGAGCAAGAGCGCCATTGCCAGCTTCATGAAGAAGCGCAAGGAGGCCGGTGGCGCTGGCTTCCAGGACGCCATGCTCAAACTGCTCAACACCCTGCCCACGGTGTTGAAGTATTTGCCGGTGGAGAAGGCCCAGGATGCCCGCTCCTTCATGCTCAGCTTCCAGTACTGGCTGGGCGGCACTCCGGACAACCTCCGGAATTTCCTGCTGATGCTGGCGGATAAATACGTCTTCCCCAAGGGTGAAGACGGCCGCCCCGAGCTCGCCATTGCCGATCCGGTGGTCTTTTCAGACCTCGGCATCTGGCACCCCATGGCCCCGGGGATGTTCGAAGACCTCAAGGAATACCTCAATTGGACCGCGAGCCGCAGCGAGCTCTCCGATGAGGCACGCAAGGGGCCGGTGATCGGCCTGGTGCTCCAGCGCAGCCACATCGTCACCGGCGATGAAGCCCACTACGTGGCGGTGATCCAAGAGCTCGAGTACCGCGGTGCCACCGTGATTCCCGTGTTCTGCGGCGGCCTCGACTTCACCAAGCCGGTGAATGCCTTCTTCAAGGACCCCCTCAACCCCGACCAACCCATCGTTGATGCCGTGGTGAGCCTCACGGGGTTCGCCCTCGTCGGAGGCCCCGCCCGCCAGGACCATCCCAAGGCCATCGAGGTGCTCAAGAGCCTCAACCGCCCCTACATGGTCGCCCTGCCCCTGGTGTTTCAAACCACCCAGGAGTGGGAGGAGAGCGACCTTGGCCTCCACCCCGTTCAAGTTGCCCTGCAGATCGCCATCCCCGAGCTGGATGGCGCCATTGAACCGATCGTGCTCTCCGGCCGGGACGATGCCACCGGCAAGGCCCACACCCTCCAAGACCGGGTCGATGCGATCGCCGAACGGGCGATTCGCTGGGCCTCCTTGCGCACCAAGCCCCGGGCCGAGAAAAAGCTGGCCATCACCGTGTTCAGCTTCCCCCCCGACAAGGGCAACGTGGGGACTGCGGCCTACCTCGATGTCTTTGGCTCGATCTACCGGGTGCTCGAAGAAATGAAGGCCAAGGGCTACGCCATCGACGACATGCCCCGCACGCCGAAGGCCTTGATGGAAGCCGTGCTGAGCGATCCGGAAGCCCTCGCCGGCGCCCCGGAGCTCGCCATTGCTCATCGCATGAGCGTGGAGGAGTACGAGCGGCTCACCCCCTATTCCGAACGGCTCGAAGAGAACTGGGGCAAGCCCCCCGGCAACCTCAACTCCGACGGCACCAACCTGCTGATCTACGGGCGCCACTTCGGCAATGTGTTTGTGGGCGTCCAACCCACCTTTGGCTACGAAGGCGACCCCATGCGGTTGCTCTACTCCCGCAGTGCCAGCCCCCACCACGGGTTTGCCGCCTACTACACCTACCTGGAGAAGGTGTGGCAAGCCGATGCGGTCCTGCACTTCGGCACCCACGGCTCCTTGGAGTTCATGCCCGGCAAACAGATGGGCATGAGCGAAACCTGCTACCCCGATTCCCTGATCGGCGGCCTGCCCAACCTCTATTACTACGCCGCCAATAACCCCTCCGAGGCCACGATCGCCAAACGTCGCGGTTACGCCTCCACGATTTCCTATCTCACCCCACCTGCCGAAAATGCTGGCCTCTACAAGGGTCTGAAGGAACTCGGCGAACTGGTGGGTTCCTACCAACAGCTGCGCGAAAGCTCCCGGGGGGTGCAGATCGTGAACGCCATGGTGGAAACGGCACGCCAGTGCAACCTCGACAAGGACGTCGCCCTGCCCGAGCTGGATGCCTCTGAGATCGACCTGGACGCCCGGGATGCGGTTGTGGGTGCGGTCTATCGCCAACTGATGGAGATTGAAAGCCGGCTGCTGCCCTGCGGCCTCCACACCATCGGTAAGCCTCCCACCGCCGAGGAAGCGATCGCCACCCTGGTCAACATCGCAGCCTTGGAGCGCGAAGAGGACGGGCTCCGCTCCCTGCCAGCCCTGTTGGCGGAAAGCCTGGGTCGCACCATCGACGACGTCTACAAAGGCAATGACGACGGCGTCCTCGTCGATGTGGAGCTCAACCGCACGATCACCGAGGTCTGCCGCGCTGCCGTTGGCGCGATGGTCAAGGCCGTCACCGGCGCCGATGGCCGCGTCG
>CANHGA010000031.1 GCA_947460085.1 Synechococcaceae cyanobacterium | reverse complement strand
TCGGTGCTCAGCCAAGAGGTTCTCGGCCAACAAAAAAGGCCCCATAGGGGGCCTTGGACTTGATGCGTTGATCTGGATCCGGCGCGTGGATCAGGCAGCCACGGCGGTCTTGGGGTCGAGTTCACCCTTGGCGTACAGACCGGCGTCAAAGTGGATGTCGCGCTGTTTGATCTTGCTGGCGTTGCCGGCGCACCAGAACTGCTGGTAACGATCGAGGCACACCTGCTTCATGTAGGCCCGGGCAGGCTTGTTGAAGTGGCGGGGATCGAAGTTAGCGGGGTCTTTGGCGGCAGCTTCCCGCACAGCGGCGGTGAAGGCCAGGCGGTTGTCGGTGTCGATGTTCACCTTGCGCACGCCGTTGCGGATGCCTTCCTGGATTTCCTCAACGGGAACGCCGTAGGTCTCGGGGATGGCACCGCCGTACTTGTTGATCATGTCCAGCCATTCCTGGGGAACGGAGCTGGAGCCGTGCATCACCAGGTGGGTGTTGGGGATGGCCTTGTGGATTTCAGCGATGCGGCTGATGGCCAGCACTTCGCCGGTGGGCTTGCGGGTGAACTTGTAGGCGCCGTGGCTGGTGCCGATGGCAATAGCCAGAGCATCGACTTTCGTTTTGGCAACGAAATCGGCCGCTTCAGCGGGATCGGTGAGCAGTTGGCTGTGGTCGAGCTTGCCTTCGAAGCCATGGCCGTCTTCGGCTTCACCCATGCCGGTTTCCAGCGATCCAAGGCAACCCAGTTCGCCTTCCACACTCACGCCAATGGCGTGGGCCACGTCCACCACTTCCTTGGTGACAGCCACGTTGTACTCGTAGCTGGCAGGAGACTTGGCATCCGCCATCAAGGAGCCATCCATCATCACCGAGGTGAAGCCGTTGGCAGCGGCACCAAAGCAGGTGGCGGGACTGTTGCCGTGGTCCTGGTGCATGACCACCGGGATGTCGGGATAGGTCTCAACGGCAGCAAGGATCAGGTGGCGCAGGAAGTTCTCTCCGGCGTACTGGCGCGCACCCCGGGAGGCCTGCAGGATGACGGGGCTGTCGGTTTCATGGGCAGCCTCCATGATCGACTGGACCTGCTCGAGGTTGTTGACGTTGAAGGCGGGGATGCCATAGCCGTTTTCAGCGGCATGGTCGAGCAGAAGCCGAAGGGGGACTAGCGCCATGGAAAAACCCCTCGGGCAGGGGTAGAAACTGCGGCCGACTCTAGGGGATGCCCTGGGGCTTGTTCAGCCACAAAATCCGTTCCGTGCCCAGTCGCAGCACCGTTGACTCAGCACCCCTTCCCCCAGGCCTGGAACCATCGGCCGTCCTTGGGCTATCGCCTGACTCCACCAGCCGTGTAAACGCTCCACCGGAGCAATTCGGCCGTCCTCCCAGGTGCGCTCAAAGGCCCAGTGGGGATCGGGCTCGATGGCCCGCAGCGGTTCCACCCCCTGGGATTGCCAAAGCCCAAAGCCATGGACATAGTCGGCTTGGTTGTCGGAACCCAGCACCGCCGTTCCCGCACTGCCATACAGCTCAATCCAATAGCCCCGGCCCCGGCGGGTCACGGAGGCCAAGGTCATCTGGGCCGGCACCAGCGATCCCCTGGGGCTTTCAAGCTCCAGCTGAACCAGGGCAATGTCTTCGGCATCCACGGTTCCGTGGGAGCTGGTTGCGAGGGTTCCCTCCGCCAGTGATCCCTGGACGAGGGATCCTTCGGGAAGGGGCCGTTGGTGGATGGCGGTGGAGAGCTGGGCCCGCAGGCTGCGGGTGGGTCCCACCAGCCAATGCAGGGTGTCAAACGCATGGGTCCCCAGGGCGCCGAGAACGCCGCCCCCCTCTGAGCTCTGGGAATACCAGTTCCAAGGGCGACTCCCATCGGCCCGACTGGACATCAGCCAGTCCAGTTTCACCAAATACAGCTCTCCGAGTATCCCGCTCTTGACCAGGGCGTCGAGCTGTTGAAACAGGGGCACGGCCCGGTATTCGAAATCCACGGCCACCATGAGGTTCTTCCTTAGGGCCAAGCGCTGCAGTTCCTCCGCATCTTCTGCGCAGAGCGCTACCGGTTTTTCCAGCATCACGTGTTTGCCGGCTTCGAGGGCTTGCTTAGCCAGGGAAAAGCGGGGAGCCGGTGGCGTGGCGATCACCACGGCATCAATCGCTGGATCGTCCAGGAGGGCGGCGTAATCCCTGTGACCAGGTAGTTCGGCCTTACGACAGGCGGCCTCGAGCCGCTCCTGGCGAGGATGCCAGAGGGCTGCGGGTGCGGTATGGGGGCAGGCCCGGAGGGCGGGCAAGTGAACCTTTTCGCCGAAGCCCAGGCCGGCGATGGCCACCCGCAGGGGAGGCTGGATGGCGCTCATGGCACCACACCCCGCTCACGAGCTGCCGTGCAGGAGTCTCCGATGACGGCGCTGATCAGGTTGTCGCCGGATGCGGGAAGCCATTCAGCTTTGAACTGGGGGATGCCGTTGATCGAGGTGTCCCGGAACAGCTGTTGGTCGCAGTCAATTTCCATCACATACAGATCGGCCATCCGCTTCGGTTTTGGCCCGGTTTCCACCGTGGTGCCGTTGTCTGGGGCCCCTGGGCTGGCCGCTTGGAAGCGGGTCAACACCGAGAGATTGCCCGATTTGGTGGCCCGGAGGCTGCCGGAATCCCACCACTGCCTGCCTTCTACGCTGGTTGGAACCTCCTGCCAATTCACGGGGCCGGCTAGGGCGACCGATGGCATACACCCCAGCCAGACAACCAAGCCGGCCAGGAAACCAGCCAGGGGGATGGCGAGGCGGGTTGCGAGCAGAGTTGCAAGGGGCGTTGCCATGGTCTTGAGCCCACTGATCCAGGGTTGGGCCATTAGGCAGCTACGGCTTGATGGCAGCCGTGCATCTTCAGCAGGGCGGTCAAGGTGCCTTTGAACTCGGTGCGCGACACGATGGTGTCTACAAAGCCGTGGTCTTGCAGGTATTCAGCGGTTTGGAAGCCTTCGGGCAGCTTTTCGCGCAGGGTTTGCTCGATCACCCGGCGACCAGCGAAGCCGATCAGGGCCTTGGGTTCGGCCAGGATGAGATCGCCCAACATCGCGAAGCTGGCGGTGACACCCCCCGTCGTGGGGTAGGTGAGCAAGGGCAGATACAGCAAGCGCTCCTCCCGGTGGCGATGGAGGGCCCCTGAGATTTTGGCCATCTGCATCAGGCTGAGCATCCCCTCCTGCATCCGCGCTCCACCCGAAGCGCACACAATCAGCACCGGATAGCGGTGCGCGGTGGCGGCCTCGATCAACCGGGTCAGCTTCTCGCCCACCACCGAACCCATCGAGCCGCCCATGAAGCGGAAATCCATCACCCCTAGGGCCAGGGGCAATCCATTGGTGCGGCAGAAGCCGGTAATCACCGCATCCCGCAGACCCGTGCTCTGCTGGCTGTCCCGGATCCGATCGGCATAGCTGCGCCGGTCCTTGAAGGCCAGGGGGTCCATGGGAGCGAGGGCGGCATCGAGCTCCTCAAAGCTGCCGGCATCGGCAATCAGGCGGATGCGCTCGTCGCTATCAATGCGGTGGTGGTAGCCGCAGCCTTTGCAAACGCTGGCATTGGTCACCAGATCCTTGCGATAGACCACCAGGGCGCAGTCGGGGCATTTGCTCCAGAGCCCATCACCCTCTTCTGGCTCCTGGGTGGCCCGCACTACCGGCGCATTTTTCTGGCGATCGGCGAACCAGTCGAAGAGCGACATCGAAGGAAGGTGCCTGTTTGCTTAACCCTATTTAAGGCAGCTCAGCTCACCATCCCGAAGATTTGAATCCAAAGGGTGGCCCCGGCCAGCCATACCGCCAGGCCCCCACCGGCCAGAAAGGGGCCAAAGGGCAGGGGTTGGTGGCGCCCAAGCCTGCCGCTGAGCCGACCCAAAACGCCGATGATTGCCCCCGCAAAAACCGCCAGCACCACCGCGACCCCCAGGCCGGTGGGGCCCAGCCAGGCACCGAGCAGGGCCGCCAGCTTGGCGTCGCCAAGCCCCAGGGCTGGCCGACCCATCAGTTTCTGCGCGATGGCGCTCACCGCCTCAAACCCCACCAGGCCGAGGCCGGCGGCTAAGAGGTGCTGACCGATTAGCTCCCGGGCCACCCCGAAACCCTGCATCCCGCCGAGGCCCGCGGTGAACAGCAGGCCTAAGACGAGTCCGAACCGGCAGAGCGGTTCAGGCAGCCACAGGTGATCGAGGTCGATCAGTACCAGGGGTAGGAGCCAACTCACCAGGACCCAACCGGCCACGATCAGGGCGAGGGGAGGAACATCCGGCCCCATGGCCGTGGGGGCAGCCATGGTGACAGCTACCCATAACCCTGCGCTGAGCAATTCCACCAGGGGGTAGCGCGGTGAAATCGGTGCCCCGCAATGGCGGCAATGGCCCCGCAGCCCCAGCCAGCCGAGTACGGGGACGTTTTCAAACCACTGCAGCTGGGTGCCGCAGCGCGGACAGTGGCTTGGCGGCAGGACCACGGATTCCTGGCGCGGCAGGCGCCAGGCCACCACATTGCTGAAACTGCCGATGCAGGCTCCCAAAATGGCGGCCGCGATGGCTAAAACCATGGTCAGGTTGGGCTCCATCACGCTTGCAGCTCTCCCCAGGGGCGCGGCGTTGGTTGTTTCGGCATCCGCAGGCGGGGACCTTGGCCGCGCTTTGAGCGGCCAAGAATCCACTCCAGGGCAATGAATTGCTCGTCTGGCAACAGGATTGGGGTGTCAAACACCACGCGGCCCTGCTGGCCCGGCTGCCCCTGGGCCCCGCCCTGAAGCACCACGCCAAAGGGATCACGACCCATGGGGCACTGCTGCTGGTAGTGAAACAGCACGTGGCGAGCGGCCCTTAGGACCTGCTGGCTATCGATTTGGTCCAAACGCAAAACGGGAGCAGCCGATGAAGCTGCTCCCGCAATCGTGAAGGAAGGAGTGGGTGCGGCGAAGGAAATCGTCCTCACCAGTCGACTTGTGTAGCCAGGTTAATCGCTTGGCGAGAAATCAGGCCAGCTTCTTCTTTTCTTCGATCATCCGGTGAATGATCGGCGCCAGGATCAACTCCATGGCGAAGCCCATCTTGCCTCCGTTCACCACGATGGATGTGGGGCTGGACATGAAGGACTCATGAATCATGTCAAGCAGGTAGGTGAAGTCGATGCCCCACTTCTCCCGGGCTCCCTTGCGGAAGTGGATGATCACAAAGGATTCATCCGGGGTGGGGATATTGCGGCAGATGAAGGGGTTGGAGGTGTCCACGGTGGGGACCCGCTGGAAGTTGATATCCGTGCGGCTGAACTGGGGACAAATGTGGTTGATGTAGTCGGGCATCCTGCGCAGGATGGTGTCCACGGTGGCTTCCGCCGAATAACCGCGTTCGGCGTTGTCCCGGGAAATTTTCTGGATCCACTCCAGGTTGGTGATCGGCACCACACCAATCAGGAGGTCGGCAAGGGTGGCCACGTCATAGCCACTGCCGACGACACCACCGTGAAGACCCTCGTAAAACAGCAGGTCGCTAGCACTGGGGATGGTTTCCCAAGGCGTGAATTGGCCAGGTTCCAGGCTGGTGCCTAGGCGGGTGTTGTGCTCGGCCGCTTCCTCGAACGAGTGGAGGTAGTAGCGCTTTTGACCACTGCCACTGGAGCCGTAGGTCTGGAAGAGCTCCTCGAGTTTGTCGAAGAGGTTGGCTTCGGGGCCGAAGTGGGAGAAGTTTTCACCCTTGGCCAGGGCGGAAGCCATGGCTTCCTTCATCGGGCCCCGCTCGTAGCGGTGGTAGCTGTCGCCTTCGACAACTGCGGGCACGATGCCCTCCCGGGCAAAGATGGCCTCAAAGGCCCGCTTGACAGTGCTGGTTCCTGCGCCTGAGGAACCGGTAACGGCCACGACCGGGTGACGCTTCGACATCGGCGCAGGAAAAGAAATACCTGCTTTGATTTTTGCAGGTCGTCGGCCCTTTGCCCAAGGCGGGCCTAGAGCGCTGCCAAAAGTTGATCGCCCATGGCCTGGCAACCCAGCAGGGTGCAGCCAGCTGCCATGAGATCGCCGGTCCGATAGCCGGCGTCGAGCACCCGGTCGACGGCGCCCTCGAGGTCGGCGGCGGCGGCCCCTTGCTGGAGGCCGACCCGCAGCAACATGGCCGCGCTGAGCACCATGGCCATGGGGTTGGCCTTGTCCTGACGGGCGATGTCGGGGGCGGAGCCATGGATGGGCTCGAACAGTCCAGGACCACTTGATCCCAGGGAGGCCGAGGGGAGCATGCCGATGGAACCGGTGAGCATGGCGGCCTCATCGCTGAGGATGTCGCCGAACAGGTTGCTCGTCAGCAGCACGTCGAACTGTTTGGGCGAGCGCACCAATTGCATCGCCGCGTTGTCCACGTACATGTGGCTGAGTTCCACGGCCGGGTAATCGCCATGGATGGCCTCAACGCGGTCACGCCAGAGCTGGCTCACATCAAGCACGTTGGCTTTATCCACGGAGCAGAGGCGGCCGCCCCGTTGGGTTGCCAGATCAAAGCCCACCTTGGCGATCCGATCAATTTCGTAGTCCGAGTAGGCCATGGTGTTGAAGGCACGCACATGGCCATCGGCCACCACCCGCCCCTTGGGGGTGCCGAAGTAAACCCCGCCGGTGAGCTCCCGCACCACCATCAGGTCAACGCCCTCGATGACCTCGCGCTTGAGGCTGCTGGCATCGACCAGGGCAGGAATAATTTTGACCGGCCGCAGGTTGGCGAACAGGCCAAGCCCTGCCCTGAGGCCGAGCAACCCCGTTTCGGGGCGCTTCTCCCTCGGCAAGCTGTCGTACTGGGGGCTGCCAATCGCGGCGAGCAGAACCGCATCGGCGCCCTTGCAGGCTTCCAGGGTGCTGGCGGGTAGGGGCTCGCCGGTGGCATCAATAGCTGCGCCGCCCATGGGCTGTTCGTCGTAGACGAGCTCGAAGCCATGGCGGCGGCTCACGGCATCCAGGAGCTGGCGGGTCACCGCGGTGATTTCGGGGCCGATGCCGTCGCCAGGAAGCAGGGTGATCCGGTAGCTCGTCATCGCAGGTGCCGCGGGGCGTTAGGGCAGGCCGCGAGGCTACTGGCTGGTTGCTTTGGCCTCGGTTGGGGTGGGTTCAGGTGTCTTGGGCCCACTGGCTTGCAGTTTGCGCAGGGTCTTGGCCATCTCGGGCAGCTTGTTGAAGGCAGCGGAGCAGCGCAACCAAAGCCGGTTCGGAATGGCTGGATAGCCACTCACTACCTCCCCTGCGGCCACTTCGCCATGGATGCCGGATTTGGAGGAGGCGATGGCCCCATCGCCGATCACAGCGCGGTTGGCCACGCCCACCTGGCCGGCCAGGATCACCCCATGGCCGAGTTTGGCGCCGCCGGCAATGCCCACCTGGGAGGCCAGGGCGCAGCCTTTGCCGGTGATCACCCCATGGCCGATCTGAACCAGGTTGTCGATTTTGGTGCCTGCGCCGATCCGGGTCTCGCCCACCGATGGACGATCGATGGTGGTGCCGCAGCCCACCTCCACCGCCTCTTCCAGCACCACAAGCCCCGTTTGGGGCATTTTTCGCCATCCCTGGGCCGTGGGAACAAAGCCAAAACCCTCGCTACCCACCACCGCGTTGGAATGCACCACGCACTGGGCGGCCAGTCGACTGCCAGGGTGCAGCACTGCCCCGGAATGGATTTCACAGCCTTTCGCCAGTTGCACGTCCTCGTAGAGAACGGCGCCGGCATGGAGGGTGCAGCCATCAGCGATGGTGCAGGCCTCGCCCACCACCACATGGGCGCCGATATGCACGCCGGAGCCGATGGTGGCGCTGCAATCCACCACCGCAGTTGGATGAATCCCCGCTGGTTTGGGCTTGCGCGGGTGCAGGCAGTCGAGGGATTCGGCAAAGGCGAGCCGGGGATCCTTGAGGGCAACCCAAGCCAAGCCCTGGGCGGTAGCGACCGCTTGCAAGTCAGGATCTGGAGGCAACAGCACCGCTGATGCCCTGGTGTTGGCGAGGGCGATGGCCAGGGCATTGCCCCGCTCCAGAAAGCTCAATTGGCCAGGGTTGGCCTGGTCCAGGGCATTGGCGCCCTGGAGTTCGGGATCGCTGGCGAGATGCCGCGGAGTCTCCCCTGTCACCTGGCCCAGTTGGCTGAGCAGTTCGCTGAAGCGCATCACGGGCTTGGCTGCGGGGAGGGTGAAGCTGGCCGGATCGTAGGTGGGGTGGTTCTTTGCCTAGCCCCGCGTGATCACCAACTGGTCACGATGCACCACCTCGACCCCCGCCCGGCCCATCAGCTCCCGCAGTTCCCCGCTGCTGAGGGTGGATAAACCGCGGCCCAATTCCCGGCCATCGGCGCTTAGCAGTCGCACCGCTTCCCGCCGATCAAACTCCCCCTCCACGGCATGCACGCCCACGGCCAGTAGCGAGGCCCCCCGGTCTACCAAGGCGGCCTCGGCCCCGGGATCCAGCTTCAGGGTTCCCTTGGGGAGCAGGGCATGGGCCAGCCAGCGCTTGCGATCGGGTAGGGGGCGCTGGGATGGCTGGAACACCGTGCCCACCTTCTCCCCGGCGAACAGGGCATCGAGAACCCGGGGATCCCGGCCATCGGCCAACCGCACCCGGATGCCACTGGAGGTGGCAATGCGGGCGGCCGCGATTTTGGTGGTCATGCCGCCAGTGCCCCACTGGCCGCCGCCCGTAGCCCCTTGGCTAAAGCGTTCCAATTCGGCGAGGTCGCGCACCTCCTCAATCGGCTGGGCGGAGGCGTCGCTGCGGGGGTCCCCCGAATAAAGGTGATCCACATCGGTGAGTAAGACCAATTCATCGGCGCCTACAGCCACCGCCACCAGGGCTGAGAGGGTGTCGTTGTCACCGAAGCGCAGCTCATCGGTGGCCAAGGTGTCGTTTTCGTTCACCACGGGGACCACCCCCCAGCTGAGCAGCTGTTCGAGGGTGCTGCAAGCATTTTGATAGCGGCGCCTGGAGGCGAGATCCCCCCTGGTGAGTAAAACCTGGGCCACGGCGACACCGCAACGGGTAAAGGCGTCTTGGTAGAGGGCCATGAGCTGGCCCTGGCCGACGGCGGCGGCGGCCTGGAGGGCCACCAGCTCGGTGGGCCTTTTGGCCAACTTGAGGGCCCCACAGCCCAGGCCCACGGCCCCGCTGGTGACCAGGGCAAGCACATCCCCCTTGGCCTGTTGCCGGGCCATGCTCGCGGCCAGGTCGGCAATGACCGCTGGGGTTGGGCGCTCAGCAGTGCCCCGCAGGAGGCTGGTACCCACCTTGATCACCCGCCGCATTCCGTTGCCGATCGGTGCCATCAGCGGAGGGCAGCACCCATCCATTGCGCCACGTGCAATTCCATTTTTTGCAAGCGATCCCGCTGGCAGGGCTGGCCTTGGGCGTCAATCGGTTTGACGAGCACCGTGAACAGGCCCAGACGGTTACCAGCGATCACATCGGTGAACAGCCGGTCGCCCACGAGGGCGACCTGGGCGGCTGGAACGTTGAGTTGGGCCAGAACCCGCCGCAGGGCACCGCGACGGGGCTTGCCCGCCGAGGTGGTGAAGGGCAAGCCCAGGGTTTGGGCAACGGAGCCAATGCGCTGGCGGGAGGGGTTATTGCTGAACAGATGGATCGGGAACTGCTGTTTGGCCTCTTGCAACCAACCCAGGGCCAGGGGAGGCACCAGGCTTTGGCGGCGCGGCAGCAGGGTGCGATCCACATCCAGGACCAGGGCCTGGATGCCGCGCTCCTGGAGTGCCTCCAGCGGCAGTTCCGCCAGGGTGCACTCCATTAACCAGTTGGGGCGCAGCAGCTCAGCGAGCATCAGAGGTCGCCCTCTCGCTCTGCCAGTTCGGCTTCGATACGGGGTTGGACCCGGTCAAATTCCTCACCTTCCACCAGGATTGCCTCGGTGCCTTGCATCCGTGCGACCACAAAGAAAGGGTCGAGGGGGATGTAGAGGCCATATTCCTGGTTTTCGACCATGAAACTCACCAGAAGTTCATAGGTCTCGGAATCGTCATCAGCGTCCTCGTCGTCCTCGAGGTCTTCGGGCTCGGGTTCATCGAGTTCGCCGCTGACGGTGAGGGTGACGGCGGAGCGCACCAGGGTGAGGTCGTGCTCCTGCAGGACCACGTCGGCCACGGAAAGGATCGGCTCGGTGGCATCGATGGTGTCAATCAGCTCGGGATCTTCCTCGTCGTCAAGCTGGAACAGGCAGACCGGGGTGTCCACCGGGGTGAGCAGGACATAGTCATGGCCATCCAGGGGGATCAACTCTTCGAGGAAGCAGAGGAGTTGGCGGCCGCGGGTATCGCTCACCAGCACTGTGGGCACGTCGCCGGCGTTGGTCATGGCGGAACTTTCAGAGCTCATGGCGTTGGTGGTTGTGTTCTCAGGATGGATCAACGTTGGCTTCTTTGCCGTCGTTGGGGGTCGCTGGTTGCACCGGTTCGCATTGGAGCAAAACCGCTTCAGGCCCCTCGGCCAACCATTGCTCTAGCAGCAGGGCAGCGGCGGCACTGTCGAGGGCGCCGCTGCGATCGCCATGCAGACCCCGCTGTTCCCCGGCGGCCCAGGTGCTGGCGTGCTCATTGACCCAGGCTAAGGGGAGCTCCAACGATCGGGCAATCCGTTCCCCATAACGGCGGCAGTGGGCTGCCTGTTCCGTGGGCCTGCCATCACGATCCAGGGGTAGACCCACCACGAGGGCCTGGACTCGCCGTTCGTTGACCAGGGGTTTCAGGCGCTCCAGATCCGCAGGAAATTTGCCCCGAGCCAGGGCCATGAGCGGGGTCACGGTGATCCCGAGGGGGTCGCAGCCAGCCAGGCCTATGCGACGGCGACCCACATCCAGGGCCAGGGCCGATCGGGCCAGGGGTTGGGGGGGCATTAACGGGGAATGAGGGGGGTGGGCAGGGGGCGGCGTTGGGGTTGAAGCTGGCCGAACATGGCTTCGAGCCGTTGGGCCGCCAGGGCTGGCAAGGGCTGTTCGTGGCGGCGCCACACGCTGCGGGCCATCAGCACCCTTTCGCCCCGTTCCAGGGCACCGCGACCCCGTAGCCAGCTCTGGCGGGGTGCGTCGCGCACATCGCAGCGGAGCCAGAGGTCTTTACCGCGGCCAAAGGTTTGCTGGGCTTGGGCCAACAGCAGCTCCGTGGCGCCACCAATCAGGTGTTGCCAGCCGGGATGAACGGTGAGTTCCACGTCATGGCCACCCCCGGCGTGCTCCCCAATCCAGCGCACCCCGGCAACCGCCTCATCGCGGATCCCGTCGACCAACAGCCAGCCCTTGCGATGGCTTTGATCGAGCAGGTCTTCGACCCGCCGATCGAGCAGTTGGCGAAGTTGGGCAGGGCAAGCGGCCTGCTCGAGGTGCCAGAGCAGGGCACCGTTGCGCCGGTTGAGCGGCCGCAGTTGCAAGGAGCCCAGGGCTGAGCTGTTGCCCCTTTCGGCCCCATGGGCGCCGGGCCAGCACCAGAGTTGGTCGGTGCGCAGGGGTTGGAATCCCTGTTCCCGCAGCAGGGCCAGGCGCTGGGAATCCAGGCTGGAGGCCGTGGCCATCCAGCTGGTGGCATCCTTGGCCTGGTGGATGGCTTCCCGCAGCAGGGTGGAAGCCAAATCCCTTTGACCCATGGGGTTCACAAGGCGCAGGTGCTGCACCTGCCAACAACTGCCGCTGCGGTTGAGTCGGCTGGTCACAATCAGGCCAAGGGGATTGTGCTCGCTAAAGGCGACCAGAACCACCGGTGCAATCGGCTGACGGGCGGCCAGGGCGTGGATCAGCCTCTCCGGTAGCCCTAGCCAAACGGCCCGCTGCAGCACGCTCTGGAGCGGCAGGAAGGATGGATCACTGAGCAAGGGCAGGTGCCACCCCGCCAGGGGCTCCAGCCGCCAGCTTGTGGGGCATGGGGCCCCTAGAGACTGGGTTGGGTCTGGCTCAACCGCCATGGGGGTGGTTCCAAAGGGACCCTGAACACCCAGTGTATCGAGCTTGATCGGAATGAACCGGTTTTGTTGGCCCCTAGGCCCCCCGAACCAGCACCAGGGGAGTGCGTTCGTTGGCGTTGCCGGCTGGGTTGGGCCTGAGGGCCCTCTCCAGCAGGGCCCCGTCACAACCCTGGCTTGCGGCGAGCACCTTGACCCGGCCCAGGTCGTTCACATCCACAACCGCCACGGCCACGCCCAGGGCCTCAGCCATGCGTTGGCAAAACTGCCCCGGCTCCTGGGGCCCCATCACCAGGGTTTGGTCATAGGGCGGCGTGGTGCCGGTGATGTCATCAATCAGCCGGGCTTGATCTCCGGCCAGCCGATAAAACCAACCCTTGAAGCCCAGGGCCTTGAGCCCGGTGCCAAGTAGCCAGGCGCCGAGAATCCGGGCCGGGCCTTCCCGGTCAATCAGGCTTTGCATGCCGCAGGCCGTGGCCAGGCTGCTGGTGGGGTGGAACACCCGGCACAGCAACCGGGCCAGGGCCGAGGGTTCGAGGGTGGCGGGATGGAGGTACTGGCCTTGCATCACCGCCAGGGGTGTTTCGCCAATGGTGAGCACGTCACCGCTCTGCCAGAGGTGGCCGGCATAGCGGCGCAACACCTCCTGGGGCTCGTCGAGAACACCGAGCAGGTGGGTGCCAATCGGAAGCACCTGGCAGCGATCACCCTGGCGCCACGTGGCGGTGTTGGCGTTAATCGGCTCGGGTTTGCGCAGGGGAACAAGAAATCCATCCCGGCGCTGCAGGCGACCAAAGGGTCCGTAATTGACCCAGAGCACCTCAATCCACAGGGTGTCAATCAGTTTCTTGATCGCAATGCCTGGGGCCGCAGTGATGCTGATCTCAAGGCGGGCCCGGGTGCTCTTGCGCCCTTTGACGATGTAGGCGGCCCAATAGTGATCGGCCCTGCTCTCCTCATCGGGATGGAGGGCCACGATTTGGCTTTTCACCTCCAGATTGCGGAGGTGACCGTTGCCCAACAGGGTTGGATTCAGGCTGATCTCCGGCACGAACACTTCCATGCGCCGGTGGGGATTGGCGATGGTGATCTCCCCGGTGACGGTGACCCCCTGGGGGCTGCTCTCCACCTGGAAGGGGCCGGCCTTCAACTGCAGGGGCGAGGCCGGCCTGAGGCGATGGCGGAGTTCAAGCCACAGCAGGCCAAGGCCCAGCAGCAGGGCCGCGAGCAGCAGGAAGTTGAACACCAAGAGCAACGGAAGGCGAATCGCCGGAGCGTAATAGGGCCCCTGGCTGGCCTAGACCATTTTTTCGGGCTTCACGTAGCGATCGAAGTCATCGGCACTGATTTCGCCCAGCACCAGGGCGGCCTCCTTAAGGCTCAGCTGGTGCTTGTGGGCATGCTTGGCGATGGCGCAGGTCCTTCTCGCCCAGTACAAGTTCTTGGTTTCACCTCCGTTCCAGGAGCTGGTGATTCATTTATT
>CANHGA010000030.1 GCA_947460085.1 Synechococcaceae cyanobacterium | reverse complement strand
GGACGCCTGTTTTACCTGGGTGCTGGCACCTCTGGCCGGCTCGGGGTGTTGGATGCGGCCGAGTGTCCCCCCACCTTTTGCAGCCCACCGGAGATGGTGCAGGGCGTTCTCGCCGGAGGGGCGGCAGCCCTGTTACGCAGCTCTGAGGGCCTGGAAGATTTGGCCGAGGCCGGGGTAGCTGATCTGGAAGAGCGCGGCTTTTGCCAGGCGGATTGCCTCGTCGGTATTGCCGCAGGTGGGACCACCCCCTACGTGCTGGGGGGCCTGAACCATGCCCAATCCCTCGGTGCCTTGGCCATTGCCATGGCCTGTGTTCCCACGGAGCAGGCAGCCATGCCATGCGCCATCAACATTCGACTGCTCACCGGTCCTGAATTGCTGGCTGGCTCGACCCGGCTCAAGGCCGGAACGGCCACCAAGATGGCGCTCAATATCCTGTCCACCGGCGTGATGGTGCGACTCGGCAAGGTTTACGGAAACCGCATGGTGGACGTGGCGGTAACCAACGCCAAACTCGAGGACCGGGCCTTGCGCATCCTGCGCGACCTGGCTGGAGTGGCCAGGGAACCTGGCCGAGACCTGCTGCACAGGGCCCAAGGTTCGGTGAAACTGGCACTGTTGATGGCTGCTACCCAGCTGGATGCGGCCGAAGGGGCAGACAAGCTGGGCCAGTTCGGCCCCAGCCTTCGCCACACCCTGGAGGCCTGCGGCGCCTCCCTCAAAGCCAGCCGCTAGGGGAAGCCTCCCTAGCGGAAACTCCCCCAATAGGGGGCGGTAAAGAGGTTGGTCCTGCGGCGGGTGGCAGCTGGAACCTCCTCCTTGGGGGTCATCAGGGCATGGCGCAGGGCGTGGTGGGCCCCACTGGGAATGCGATGGGCCGCGAGGCGTTCGGCGGTCATGCGCACGATCTGCTGGGCCAGGGCCGCATTGGCCCGGAGGTTGTCGATCACCATTTCCACGGTGACACTGGCGTGTTCCTGGTGCCAGCAGTCGTAGTCGGTGGCCATGGCCAGGGTGCTGTAAGCGATCTCCGCCTCCCGGGCGAGGCGAGCTTCGGTGTGGTTGGTCATGCCGATCACCGAACAGCCCCAGCTTCGGTAGAGCTCCGATTCGGCCCGGGTTGAAAAGGCAGGCCCCTCCATGCAGAGGTAGGTGCCGCCCCGGTGCAAGCTGCGGCCCTCTGGCATCAGGCTCTCGCCGACGTCAGAGAGCAGGCGACTGAGCACGGGGCAAAAGGGATCGGCAAAGCCCACGTGGGCCACCAGTCCATCGCCAAAGAGGGTGGGGGGACGTTGGTGGGTTCGATCGATGAACTGATCGGGCACCACCATGTCCAGGGGGCGAACGTGTTCCTGAAGGGAGCCCACCGCAGATACCGACAGAATCCACCGCACTCCCAAAGAGCGCAGGGCCCAGATGTTGGCCTGGTAGGGGACCTCGCTGGGGGTGAAGCTGTGGTGGCGGCCATGGCGGGCCAGAAACACCACCTCCAGGTCACCGATGCGGCCTAACCGCAGGGTATCCGAGGGTTTGCCATAGGGGGTCTTGATCTTCAGTTTGCGGACGTCCTCGAGGCCGTCCATGGCGTAGAGGCCACTGCCGCCAATCACGCCAAGGCGAGCGGTTTGGAGGTCGAGTTCGATCGAATCCTGTTTGGCGCTGGCCATGGGGGTCGGGGCGAATCAGGCCATTGTTGCCCCATGCACCACGGCGGCCCCATACAGTCGGTTTTTTACGACTTTCGCCGTGACCAAAGCCCTGATGGATACCGAAGCCGGCACCATCGAGATTGAACTTTTCGATGCTGACGCCCCAGGCACCGTGGCCAATTTCGTCAAGCTGGCGGAATCGGGCTTCTACGACGGTCTGGCCTTTCACCGCGTGATCGATGGCTTCATGGCCCAGGGAGGTTGCCCAAACAGCCGTGAAGGTGCCCCAGGCATGGCTGGTACCGGTGGCCCTGGCTACCAGATCAATTGTGAGATCAACCCCAACAAGCACCAGGCGGGCAGCTTCTCCATGGCCCACGCCGGCAAGAACACCGGTGGTTCCCAGTTCTTCCTCTGCCATGAAGCCCAACCCCACCTCGATGGGGTTCACACCGTGTTTGGCCACACCGGCAACATGGATGTGGTTCTTGCTGTGAAAAAGGGCACCAAGATCACCAAGGTCACCATTCAAAAGTGACCGTCCAGAAGTGACTCTGGAGGGGTGGTCATCCAGGTGATCACCAAGCGGTGACCACCCAGGCAGAGTTAATGCCTTAGCGCCACACCAAAAACGCCCCGGGCTCCAAGGGGAGCCCCTGGTTTGATGGTTCATGGCCGGAGAGGGAGCCCCCCAGTTCCACCAGGGGGCGGGGGCTGGGCTCAAGTTCGACGCTGGGATGGCTGGACCGTTGGCCATCGGGGGCCAGGAGCAGGCTGACGGCCTGGGTTCCGCGCCAACCGGCCATGGTTGCCAGAAGCTTTTCGATTTGGCTGGGCTCGATGGCCCGATCAATGCCCGGGCCTAGGAGCACGGCGAGGGCTGGTTGATTCAACAGGGCCAACAGGCGGGGATGGTCTTCCACCTCCAGGCTGAGGTTCTCCGCCGCCGCCCATTGGCGAAGTTGCTCGAGGTGGGGCACCCAGGCCAGGGGGTCGGTCTCGCCATGCCAGGCCAGCACCACCTGGGGGCCATCCATCATGTGGCCGAGTTTGGTGCGCTTGGTCTGGAGGTAGGCGGCGTTGTGCTGACCGGCATCCATCACCAGGGGCACCCGCCCTTCAACCTGGAGTCCATAGCCGCCCAATCCGGCAATTTTGCGGGGATTGTTGGTGATCAATTGCAGCCGCTGCACGCCCAGATCACTCAGGATTTGGGCTCCGACCCCGTAGTTGCGGAGGTCGGCGGCAAAGCCCAGCCTTTCGTTGGCCTCCACGGTGTCCAGGCCCGTGTCTTGCAGGGAATAGGCCTTGAGCTTGTTGATCAAACCGATCCCACGGCCCTCCTGGCGCAGATAGACGACCACCCCCTCTCCGGCCGCCTCGACCATGCGGAGGGCCGCTTCCAGCTGGGGCCGACAATCACACCGCAGCGATCCGAAGGCATCGCCAGTGAGGCATTCGGAGTGCACCCGAACCAAGACCGGCCCCGTCGCTGTTTCGGGATGGCCTTTGACGATCGCCATGTGCTCGCTGCCATCGAGCTCATTGCGGTAGCCAATGGCTCGAAACGTACCGAAGGCACTGGGCAAGGCCGCCTCGGCCTGGCGGCGCACAAAGCGCTCCGTATCGAGCCTGTAGCCGATCAGATCGGCGATGTTGATCAGCTTGAGCTTGTGGCGCTGGGCGTAATCCACCAGTTGGGGCAACCGGGCCATGGATCCATCGGCGTTCTGGATTTCACAAATCACGCCAGCTGGATACAGGCCAGCTAACCGGGCCAAATCGACGGCGGCCTCGGTATGGCCCGCCCGCTTGAGCACCCCGCCTTGCTTGGCCCGAAGCGGAAAGATGTGACCGGGACGGCGGAGGTCGGCTGGCCGGGTGGTCGGGTGGATCGCCACCTGGATGGTGCGGGCCCGATCCTCTGCAGAGATTCCAGTGCTCACACCATTTTCGGGGCCTGCATCCACACTCACGGTAAAGGCGGTCTGGTTGCTGTCGGTGTTGCGATCCACCATCAAGGGCAGATCTAGAACGTCGAGGCGATCGCCCTCCATGGCGAGGCAAATCAGCCCCCGGGCCTCGGTGGCCATGAAGTTGATCTGTTCAGGGGTTGCGAACTGGGCCGCACAGATCAGATCCCCCTCGTTCTCCCGGTTTTCATCGTCGACAACGACAATCGATTCACCGTTACGGATGGCGGCCAGGGCATCCGCAATCGGGTCAAAGGCAATGGCTTTGCCCTGCTGACTAGGCGGTTGGTCGCTCAGAAGGGTCAAAGGGAAGCCCACCGGGCCCATGGCCCCTAGCGCAATCATCCTTTATAAAGCCCGGTACGTTCGGCCCATGGGTCACTGCGATGACAAGCAAGCGCGTTGCGGTCATAGGCGCTAGCGGCTACGGCGGTCTGCAGACCTTGCGCCTGCTCCACCAGCACCCGGGCCTGGAGGTCAGCTTTTTAGGGGGCGAGCGCAGCAGCGGCAAACGCTGGAGTTCCCTGGTTCCCTTCCTTCCCCTAGCTGGCGATCCCGTTGTCCAAAGTCCGGATCCGGCAGCCATCGCCGATCAGGCCGATTTCGCCGTGCTCAGCCTGCCCAATGGCCTAGCGGCCCAACTTGCCCCGGCCCTGCTCGAACGGGGGGTGCGGGTGGTGGATCTTTCCGCCGACTACCGCTACCGCTCCCTTGAGGAGTGGAAGCAGGTGTATGTCCAGGAAGCCCAGGAGGTCGTTCGCAGCGACAGCCACCTCTGCCAAAGCGCCGTCTATGGCCTGCCGGAGTGGGAAGCCGATCGGATCCGGGAGGCTCGCCTGGTGGCGGCACCAGGCTGCTTCCCCACGGCTTCGCTGCTCGGCCTGCTGCCGTTTTTGAAGCAGGGATTGATCGACACCAGTGGCATCGTGATCGATGCCAAAACCGGTACCTCGGGCGGGGGTAGGGCTGCCAAGGAAAACCTGCTGCTGGCCGAGGCCTCGGAAGCCGTTGCCCCCTATGGCGTGGTGGGCCATCGCCACACCAGCGAGATTGAGCAGGCCGCAAGCCAGGCGGCCGGCCAACCGATCCAGCTCCAGTTCACCCCCCACCTGATGCCGATGGTGCGCGGGCTCCTGGCCACGGTGTATTGCAGGCTGCGCGACCCCGGTCTGCGCTCGGAAGATTGCCGCACCCTGTTGGAAGCGGCCTACCGCCATGCCCCCTGCGTTGATGTGCTGCCGGTTGGCACCTATCCCTCCACCAAGTGGGTGCGCCAGACCAACCGGGCCCTGCTGTCCGTGCAGGTTGACCCGCGCACGGGCCAGTTGATCGTGATGGCAGCCATCGACAACCTGGTCAAGGGCCAGGCGGGCCAAGGGGTGCAATGCCTCAACCTGATGGCAGGCCTTGAGGCCACCACAGGGCTGCCCCTCCTGCCCTTCTATCCCTAAAGACCCAGCTTTTGGGCAGCAAGGGCAACGGCCAAGGGCAGGATGTTGTGTTCCTGGCGCTGAATCCGGGCACCCAAACTGGTGCGGTCATCGGTTTTGAGCACGGGAACAGCCGCCTGCACGAGGATTTCTCCGGCATCCACCTCCTCACACACCAGGTGGGCGGTGCAGCCGCTGAGGGTGACCCCCGCTGCCAGAGCTTGCCCCACGCCATCGACCCCAGGAAAGCTGGGCAGGAGGGAAGGGTGTATGTTGACCAGCCGGCCTGGATAGGCCTGGATGAGCAACGGCGTGACGATCCGCATCCACCCGGCCATGGCCACCAGATCCACCTGCTGTTGCTGGAAGACCTGGATCAGGGCCCGGTCTAAATCCTCCCGCTTCGGATAAAGGCGGTGGTCGATCAGGGTGGTTGGAATGCCAAGCCGTTCAGCGCGCCTGTGGGCGCCGCATTGGTCGTTGTTCACCACAAGCAGGGCAATCTCAGCCCAACCCGTGCGGCAGCTCTCTGCCAGGGCTTGGAAATTGCTTCCTTCACCCGATGCCATCACGCCGAGCCGCAAGGGCTGCCGGGTTGGTGGCCAATCCTGTGGCAACGGCCACTGGACGCCGCCCCCATGATCGCTAGGGTCTGCCAAAGCGGGCATTGCGCCATGTCCCATCTCACCATCCTGCCAACCGTGCTTCGCGATGTCGAAGAACTGGCCCGTTGCCTTGAAGCCCTGGGCCATCAACCCGTTTGGGGAGGCGTCTTGAGGGGGTTCGCCGACGACTGCCAAAGCGTTGTGCTGCAGATCGATCTAGGCGGCGATGCGAGGGTGGGCTGGTCGCGCCAACAGGATGGGTCCCTGGCACTAGTGGGGGACTTGCAACGGCTTAGCCGCAGCAAATCAACTGCCGGCCTGCTTGGGGAGATCACCCGCCGCTATGCCGCCCACAGGGCGCTGGGCGCCCTGGCCAACCCTGCCAATGGGTTTGTGGGCTGCCACGTGAGCGTTAGCGCCTAAACCCCAATTT
The DNA here is from genome assembly GCA_947460085.1 of Synechococcaceae cyanobacterium. GTDB lineage: Bacteria > Cyanobacteriota > Cyanobacteriia > PCC-6307 > Cyanobiaceae > Cyanobium_A. Next base: position 7,442 of record CANHGA010000030.1, on the reverse strand, counting down.
CCGGTGCCACTCCTTCAGCTCGATCTCAGGGCCGCCAACCAGCATCTTGTAGGTGTCTGCGTCTGCCATACCCCCACTAGCCCCACCCTGCGGTTGTCGCTACCGGCCTGGACCCCGGGCTCCTATCTCCTTCGCGACTACGTGCGCCAGCTGGAAGGCCTGCGGGTCACCCAGCAGGGGAACCCCCTGGAGCTCCGCCGAATCAGTCCATCGAGCTGGGAGGTTGGGCTTCCAAGCCTTGAGCCCTTCGAGATTCACTACCAACTGGTAGCCACCGAGCTCAGCGTGAGGACCTGCCATCTCACGGCGGACCATGGCTTCCTGGCCTTGGCGGCCGTTGCCGTTCAGATCGAAGGGGAACGGTGGAAGCCCCATGGGCTTCAGCTCCAGATGCCCGAAGGCTGGAAACCCTTTGTACCCCTGCCCCAACAGGGCGACGGGTGGATTGCAGAAACCTATGACCAGCTGATCGACACCCCCATCGAGGTGGGGCCCCACGGCGCCCATGGCTTCTCGGTCGCCGGAGTGCCCCACCGGTGGGTGACCTGGGGTCAAACCCTGGCGGGAGACGACTTCATCGCTGCAGATCCCCACTGGCTCTCCGACGTGGAGAGGGTCTGCCAGGCGTGTTGCGCCCTGATGGGGGTGGAACGGCCAGCGGCGGATCACTACCTGTTTGTGCTGCACCTCAGTGAAAAGGGCTATGGCGGTTTGGAACACGACTCCAGCACCGTGTTGCACTACGGCCGCAAGGCCCTGGCCAAGGCCGATGGTCGGCGCAAGCTGCTGCAATTGGTGGCCCATGAATACCTGCACCAGTGGAATGTGCGGCGTTTAAGGCCCGCAGAACTCACCCCCTACCGCTATGGCGATGCCGTGGTGATTCCAACCCTTTGGTTTGCCGAAGGGGTCACGAGCTATGTGGACCATCTCCTGCCCTATGCCGCTGGGGTCACCACTGCGGAATCGGTGCTGGAGGATCTGGGCGCCGAGCTGAGCCGCTACCTGCTGAGCCCTGGTCGAGCGGTGCAAAGTCTGCTGGAGAGCAGCCAGGAGGCCTGGGTGAAGCTCTACAAACCGGATGCCTATTCATCTAACAGCCAAATCAGCTATTACCTCAAGGGGGCCGTCTTGGCCCTCGTGCTCGATTTACTCCTGCGCCGCCATGGAGCATCACTCACGCAGGTGCTGCAAAACCTCTGGCAAAGCCATGGCCGGTGGGGCAGGGGCTATCACGAATCGGATCTTGTCCAGGCCTTTGCCCATTTCCATACCCCCCTATCCACCCTCCTGCCCCAATGGTTACGCAGCCAGGCAGACCCGCCCTTGCATGAGTTGCTTGCCGATGTTGGTCTCGAACTCATCCCAGAGACGGAAACCCGCCTCGACCTTGGCGCCAGTGTGGAAGTAAAAGGTGGCCAGTTATGGGTGCAAAGGGTTAACCGCCATGGCCCGGCATCCCAGGCGGGATTGATGGTGGGCGATGAACTTGTGGCCCTCGATGCTGAGCGGCTCCGCCATCCGGACGATCTTGGTGTCTTGCTCGATCTGAAGCGTTCTGGCCACCAGCGTCAGCTCCTCATCGCCCGGGACGGGCTGATGCGCAACCTCACGATTAGTCCCGCTAATCCATCGATCAAGGCCTGGAGCCTGGGCCTGGTTGCTGCTCAAACCGAGCAGACAGCGGCCCAGCGCAACCGTTGGTTGGGGCTGCAACCGACATGAACCCTGCCACCGGTCCCCGGGCTCTTGTCGTCATGGGCTCCCTGCTGATTGGGGGACTGTTGGCCATCGGTGGTATGGGGTGGATCGGACGTGGGGGTGCCTTGAATCCCAGCGGCAAAAGCTTCAAAACAAGCCAAGATTCGAGGCTTGAAGGTGGGCGCTTACCGCCCGCCAGACCTGCCTGGGTATCCCCGCTGCAACCCAGCTGCACGATTCAGGACCTAGCCCAACGCCAGCACTTGCAATCCCTGTTATTGGCCTTGCGAACCGCACCACAGAGGGTACGGGTGGATCCCACCAATTTCGGCGAACGGTTTCGCCGCGATGCCTTTGGCCGTGCCGTCGACCCCACGCCCAGGCTGGTCGTTTTACACGAAACGGTCTATGGCATGAACTCGGCGATTCAGACCTTCAGAACACCACACCCCAATGATGGGGACCAGGTCAGCTATCACGCCCTAATTGGTGAAGATGGTCGGGTGATTCAGTTGCTTGATCCTTCCAAGCGGGCGTTTGGAGCCGGCAACTCTGCCTTCAACGGCCAATGGGTGGTCACCAATCCCAAAGTGGGCGGCTCGGTTAACAACTTCGCCCTGCATGTGAGCCTGGAAACGCCCCTCGATGGCGAAAATGACAATGCCGGCCATAGCGGCTACAGCTCCGCCCAGTACGACGCCCTTGCCGCCCTGCTAGCTGATTGGATGGGCCGCTACCCCATCACCCTTGAAACGATCACCACCCATCGCGCCGTCGATCTTGGGGGAGAGCGGGCGGATCCGCGCAGTTTTAACTGGCAGGCCCTGCAGGAACGGCTTCAAAATCTTGGGCTGCTTTGCTGAAATTGGTAGCCTTGGTAACATCAAGTTCTATCAACGTTACTCAGGCAAAGCTGTCACTTACGACAAGCTAAATTAAGGGTGACTTGTTGGGCCGGCGGACTCCATACATCACCGCATGCAATTCGATGTCCTGCATGGCCCGAAGAATGCGCCGGGGATAGTCCAACTTGCCATTGTGCAAATAGGCAAGGGTGGCAAGTTGCTTGGCCTCGTGGGGGTTGGTACTCGCCTGCAGGGTGTGGTTTTTGGGAAAGTTCAATTCCTTGGCTAGTCGGGCAAACTTACCGATGAGCAGGATCACATTTTGATCAGGATCGAGCAGGCGATCCCGCGCTTTGGATACATCAGCTTCACTGGCATTTGGCTTTAAAAGCCCCTGGTGCACCATTTCGCCAAGACCTAGCTGGGCCGGGCCGTGGGTTTGGAAGAGGCCTGAATGGGCCGCAATGGGTAAATCCTCACCGGGCTTCGCATGGCGCATTTCATCGAATAAGACGGCGGCCACCAGCATCGGGTTAACATCCCGCTTCTCGGATTCCTTGAGAATCAGGGGCTGCAAGTCCTGGATGCGGCCGAGGGTGTAGCTCCGCAACGGCTGGAGTTGGTCAATACCCTGGGTGAACAGCTGGGCAAGACGGGGCTGGGATCCGTGAACCCCAAAGCGGAGCTGAAGCTGTTTGAGCTCCCTGGCAGAAAACTGAACCGGGTCAGAGCCATCCCCCTCTGCGGGAGGGGAGTTGACGCTGCTGCTGAGGCCCGGATCCAAGAGGAGCAAGGGCTCTGAACGCCGTTGACTGAGGGGCATGGCGGCCAACCCCAGCAACAAGCCGGCTACAGCAAGGTGGCGATAACGCTGGGACAACGGATGCGACTACCTGTTAAGGATCCTAAATAATTTTTCAGCACCTTTTTGCCCGGAGTGAACGGTCTAGCGTCCGGCCCCCAGCGTGGCGCTGGTGATTGGGTGGAACTAGCTTGGGAAAGCCCAGCTTGAGCCTGCGTTTTCGCCATGGTTGCCGATTTCGATGCCTCAAGTCCGGCAAACCAATGGCAGCGCTTTTGCCAGATGCTTTGGCATCACGAGGATCTCGGTTTTTGGCTGGATGTCAGCCGGATGGCCTTAGGCCAACAGGAGCTCGATGGCCTAGCCCCCAGGTTCGACGCAGCCTTTGCTGCGATGGCAGCCCTCGAAGCCGGGTCCATCGCCAACGCTGATGAAGGGCGTCAGGTGGGCCATTACTGGCTGCGGTGCCCTGAACTTGCCCCAGATCCCGCTACGACGGCCCACATCTCCGCAGAGATTGACCGAATCGAGGCCTTTGCCCAGGAGGTGATCAGCGGCACGGTTCCAACGCCTTCAGGCGAGGCATTTACCGATGTGCTGTGGATTGGGATCGGGGGATCGGGTTTAGGGCCCCTCCTAATGATCCGGGCCCTGCAGACCAAGGGGCAAGGGCTTCCCTTCCATTTTTTCGACAACGTTGATCCCCAGGGATTGAGCCGCACCCTGGCGGAGTTGGGGGGGCGCCTCGCCACCACCTTGGTGATTGTGGTGAGCAAATCCGGCGGCACGCCGGAACCCCACATCGGCATGAATCAAGCCCGCCAGCGCTTGGAATCCGCAGGGGGCCAGTGGAGCAAGCAAGCCGTGGCGGTAACCCTGCTGGGCAGCAAGCTCGATCAACAGGCCGAAGCGGAAGGCTGGTTACGTCGTTTCGACATGTTCGATTGGGTGGGAGGCCGCACCAGCATCACCAGTGCCGTGGGTCTTCTCCCCGGGGCCTTAATCGGCGCCGATATCCGGGCCTTTCTTGAGGGTGCCGCCGTGATGGATCAGGCCACCCGGCTCCCCGACCTCACCGCAAACCCGGCTGCCCTCATGGCTGCGTCCTGGTATGTGGCAGGCCACGGTGCAGGGAAAAGGGACATGGTGGTGCTTCCCTACCGCGACCGGCTGGAGGTGTTCAGCCGTTACCTCCAGCAGTTGGTGATGGAGAGCTTGGGCAAGAAATGTGATCGCTCAGGCAACGTGGTGCACCAAGGGATTGCGGTCTATGGCAACAAGGGTTCCACCGATCAGCACGCCTACGTTCAGCAACTGCGGGATGGCGTTGACAACTTCTTTGTCACATTCATCGAAGCCCTCGATGACCCCGCAGATATTGCCGCCATCGATGGCGCCTGGCCCGGCGACTATCTCGATGGCTTCCTGCAGGGAACCCGCTCGGCGCTGATGGAGGGGGGGCGCCAAAGCATGGCCATTACTCTGCGCCGCTTTGATGCCCGCAGCCTGGGCGCCCTAGTGGCACTGTTTGAGCGGGCCGTTGGCCTCTACGGCGAGTTGGTGAATGTGAACGCCTACCACCAGCCCGGGGTGGAAGCAGGCAAGGCTGCAGCCGCTGAGATTTTGGACCTTCAAAAGCGCATTGAAGCTGTGCTCGCCGATGGCGAGCCCCGCAGTGTTGAGGCCCTACAAGAGGCCACGGGCAGCGACGGCGCCGAGGGGGTGTTCTGGATCCTGCGCCACCTGTGCATGAATGAGCGGGGCTACGGCGCCAGCGGTGATTGGGGGAGGCCCGCAGAACTCCTGTTCCACCGGACCTAGGGCACCAGGTTGACTAACTTCCCTGGCACCACGATGACGCGGCTGGGGGCCTTGCCTTCCAACCATTTAGCGGCCACCTCGCTCTCCAGGGCCAACCGTTCCAAGCTGGCCTTGTCGGCGCTGGCTGGCACCATCAAGCTGCCCCGCACCTTCCCCTTGATTTGAATCACCAGCTCAATGGTGTCCCGCACCAGGGCCTGGGGATCTGCCGTGGGCCAACGCTGGCCATGGACCCCCGATGGGCCCCCGAGTTTGAGCCAAAGCTCTTCGGCCAGGTGGGGCGCAAAGGGTGCCAGCAGAACCAGCAAGGTATGCAGCGCTTCAGTGGCAATGCCATCCCCAGAGGCTTCAAGGTGTTCGGCCATGGCGTTGCTGAGTTTCATCAGCTCAGAAACAGCCGTGTTGAATTGATAGTCCCCGTCGAGATCTTCACTGATGGCGCTAATCGCCGTGTGCACGGCCCTCCTCAGCTCTTGTTCGCTGGAGGTGAGCTGCTGCAGGGTTTCTGGACTCGGTAGGGATGGAGCCGGCGAGGTTGAACCTGGGGCAGCCAGGGACAGCCCTCTTGCATGGGCGGCGTCAATCAGGCGCCAAATGCGTTGGAGGAAGCGGTATTGACCTTCCACATCGGCGTCATCCCATTCCAGATCCTTTTCAGGTGGTGCTTTAAACAGGATGAACATGCGCGCCGTGTCAGCGCCGTATTGGTCGATCACAACGGCAGGATCCACACCGTTGTACTTCGACTTCGACATTTTTTCGAAGAAGGTGTCGAGGGGATCGCCGGTAATGGGATCCCGAGGATCACTGGAATCCGCCACATCAGCTGGAGCGACGTACTTACCGGTGGAGGGATTTTTATAGGTGATTGCCTGCACCATGCCTTGGGTCAACAGGCGGCTGAAGGGTTCATCGAAACCGAGCAGGCCTCGGTCGCGCAGGGCTTTGGTGAAGAAGCGGGCATAGAGCAGGTGCAAGATGGCGTGCTCAATGCCACCCACGTATTGGTCCACGGGTAGCCAGCGATCCACGGACGCGCGGCTAAATGGCAGCGAAGTATTTTTCGGGTCGCTATAGCGAAGGAAATACCAGCTGGAACACATAAAGGTGTCCATGGTGTCGGTCTCCCGCTTCGCAGGGGTACCGCAACAGGGGCAAGCAACCGAAACCCAGTCCTCCAGCTGGGCCAAGGGAGAGGCCCCCTTCCCGCTGAAAGCCACGTTGCGGGGCAACTCCACGGGGAGTTGGTCTTCTGGAACCGGAACCACGCCGCAGCTCGGGCAGTGGATCACAGGGATGGGGCAGCCCCAGTAGCGCTGCCTCGAGATCAACCAATCCCGCAGCCGGTATTGCACCGTTTGCTTGCCCCAGCCATCGGCTTCAGCCGCTGCCGCAATGGCGTCCTTAGCGGCGCCACTGGTGAGGCCATCAAAGGGGCCGGAATGGATCAAGACCCCAGGCTCAGTCCAGGCTGAACCCTCGAAGGCATGCTCGTCGGCTCCTTCCGGAATGATCACCTGTTGGACAGGCAGTTCGTATTGGCGGGCGAACTGGAAATCCCGTTGGTCGTGGGCAGGCACACCCATGACGGCCCCGGTGCCGTAGTCGGCCAGCACGTAATCGGCAATCCAAAGGGGAATCGGTTTGCCAGTGGCCGGATTCAGCACATCGACGCCGAGGGGCACCCCCCGCTTCGGGCGATCATCCGCCGTGCGTTCCTGCTCACTTTGGCGGCCCACCAGGTCGCAGAAGGCTTCCACCGCAATCTGTTGATCGGCCCTGGTGAGGCTGGAAACCAGGGGATGGTCAGGGGCGAGAACCACATAACTGGCGCCGAAGACCGTGTCGGCCCTGGTGGTGAACACCTGGATCACCTGGTCGGTGGCCTGGCCGGAGCCATCCAGCACCGCAAAGTTGAGTTCGGCCCCGGTTGAACGACCAATCCAATTGGCCTGCATGGTGCGCACCCGCTCGGGCCAGCCCGTCAATTTGGGCAGGTCTTCCAGCAGGGCATCGGCGTAGGCCGTGATCTTGAGGAACCATTGGCGCAATTTGCGCTTTTCCACCAGGGCGCCCGAACGCCAGGAGCGTCCTTCCCCATCCACCTGTTCATTGGCGAGGACGGTCTGGTCGATGGGATCCCAGTTGACCGTGGCGTCGCTCTGGTACGCCAGGCCCCCATCAAGAAATTGCAAGAAGATCCACTGGGTCCAGCGGTAGTAATCGCTGTGGCAGGTGGCAACTTCCCTGTCCCAATCAATTGAGAGTCCCAG
>CANHGA010000029.1 GCA_947460085.1 Synechococcaceae cyanobacterium | reverse complement strand
GCTCCGTCCTTGATATAACGGTAGCCGTTCAGAACATAAACATTGTTCTTCGTCCAGGTCGTATTGGTCGTAATGTCTGCTGTGACCTGTACCACCGTTGTAGGCAGCGTGGCAGTTCTGGTTTGAGATCTCGCTCCATCAAAACCCTGACAGCCTGGCCCGGTTGGGTGAGGCCATCGAGAACGGAGACAACCTGCTCACAGATGGGCAGGTGCCAGGATTGTTCCTGGGCGAGGCGCATGGCTGCCCGGGCGGTTCTGGGGCCCTCCACGGTGGCGGCCAGGGCCGCCGTCGCCTCTGCTTCCGTCCGGCCTTCGGCTAGCAGAAGACCGCAGCGGTAATTGCGGCTCAGGGGGCTGTAGGAGGTGGCGAGGAGATCCCCGAGTCCGGCTAGGCCATAGAGCGTTTCGCTCTGTCCGCCGAAACCGCGAAGGACGACTCCGATTTCGGCCAAGCCCCGGCAGAGCAGGGATGCTTTGGCATTGGCGCCGAGCTGGAGGCCATCGGCAATCCCCGCGGCTACGGCCATCACGTTTTTCAAGGCGCCAGAGACCTCGGTGCCGATGGGGTCTTGGTTGGTGTAAAGCCGCAGGCTCTCGCCACTCAGCTGGGTTTGGAGGCGGCTAGCCAGTTCGCCATCTGTGCAAGCCAGCACGCTGGCTGCGGGCAGGCCCCGCTGCAGTTCCGTCGCCAGATTCGGGCCACTGAGGGCCAGGAGCGGTATGGGGCCGAGTCGCCGCTGCCACAGCTGGCTAGGCGTGGCTAGTTGGTCGAGATCAATGCCCTTGCTGCAGCTGATCAGCGGGAGGTCCGAGGGCCAATCCGTGCCCAAGGCCGTTGCTAGCGATTCGATTGCCGCGAGGGAAACGGCCACCACCGCAACATCAGCACCCACCAAGGACGGGCGGGGATCGGTTCCATCGCGCCGCGACCAGCCCTGGATTTGGTGGCCCTGGCTGGTCCACAGATCCGCCAGGGTCTGGCCCCACGCTCCCCGGCCCAACACGGCAATTCGAAGGCTCATTGCGGCAGAAGGAGCAGCACCCAGCTGGCCACGCCATCATGCGCCATGCCTGCGGTATTGATGCCATGGCCATGGAGTCGCGGGGCCTGAGCACGTGGCAAGGCACGGCCTTGGTGGTGGGCACTGGCGGAATCGGCTCTGGCCTGCTCGAGGCGTTGGCGGAACGGGCCCCCGATCTGCACTTGCTGGGGGCCTCGCGCAAAAGGCCGCCAGGCTGGGATAGCGGTGCTTTGGCCGACACGACCTTCGTGGCAGTGGACCTCACAAAGCCATCCAGCCTTGAAGGGCTGCAGCGGCACCTAGGGGACCTACCGCCCCTGCGGGTGGTGATGAATACCGCTGGGGTGCTGCATGGTCCTGATCTGCAACCTGAGAAGCGCCTAAGCCAGGTCACCCAGGCCAGCCTGGCCACGAGCTTTGGCCTGAATGCCTTCGGGCCCATCCTGCTGGCCCAGGCCATCGAATCGCTCTTGCCGCGGGACCAGCCCTTCCATTTCGCCAGTCTCTCGGCCCGGGTGGGCAGCATTGGCGACAACAGCCTGGGCGGCTGGTACAGCTACCGGGCCAGTAAGGCCGCCCAGAATCAGCTGCTCCGCACCCTGGCCATCGAATGGAAGCGACGGCTCCCCTTGGGTTGCGTGAGCCTGCTTCACCCAGGCACAACGGCTACGGAGCTGTCCCGGCCCTTTCAGGCCGGAGTAGCCCCGGGCCAATTGTTTTCCCCGGCAAGGTCAGCTAACCACCTGTTGGATGTGTTGGAAGGCCTGGGCGAAGACCAAAGCGGCCATTTCTGGGCCTGGGATGGTTCAGCGATTCCATGGTGAGGGCTAGGCGGCGTTTTGCTGCAGAACCTCCAGGGGAATGATCTCCAGGGCGGTGGATTCGGTGGCCTCCAGCCGCACGGGGGGTGCCATGCCGTCCTGGTAGGCCTCAAGCCAACGGGGCGCACAGACGCACCAGTGGTCGCCAGGCTTAAGCCCGGGAAAGCCGTAGCCAGGGGCGGGGGTGCTCAGATCGTTGCCTTGGGCCTTGCTGTAGCTGAGGAAGGCCTCGTTCACCACGCAGCAGACGCTGTGGCGGCCCTGGTCGGCGGCGTCGGTGCGGCAGCTTCCGTCTCGAAACCAGCCGGTCATCGGCTCGCAGCTGCAGATGTCTAGGGCCGTGCCCAGCACGTTGAGGGGTGTTTCAGGGTTGATGGATGTCATCGAAGCGGGAATAGGAGAAGAACCCCAGTCGGGAGAATGGGTTTGGCTGCTGGTTGAGCTGGATTTTGGCGCCATTTGGGTCCGATCCAGCAAACAAAGTGCGACCCAGAGGTTGACGGAATCCGGGGGGGAGGCGTTAAAGGTCGTTGAGAGCGCTTCAACTGTTTTTCAGCGCGGCCCCCTTCATGAGCTGGGAATTCACCGAGGATGCGGCCTTTATGGCCCTCTGCGACGCCTACAAGGAAAGCGGTGAACCCTCCGCCATGGAATTCCTTGCCCACGGTGAGGGTGCCTTCCACTTCCAGGAACTCACCCAAAATGCCGCTGGAGAGGGCATTGACCTCAGCGACTCATCCGACCTTCAGGAGTTCCAACAGGAAGTGATCGACTCCCTCGAAGCGATGTGTGACTGAGGCGGACCTGGGGACTAACCCTCCTAGGCCTAATCATTCGTAGAAGAAGGCAATCTCCTTCGCCTTGAGGCCCTCCCAGCCGGCGGCCTGGAGACGGGAGTCGAGGGTGGCTTGGTCGAAGTGCTTTGAACCCGTTTTGACAATCCGGTTGCGCATCGATTTTTTGACACCACTTCTGGCCCGCTTGCTTTCCAGCTCCATCACTTCGGCATAGAGCTCGACCATCTCCGCAGGGATCGGAGTGCCATCAAGGTCAATGCCTGAGGCGATCGCGTCATCAACGCCACCAGGTCCTGCAATGGCCATGTTCGAGCTCCGTGGGAGCCCTGAGGCTAGGAGGTGGGCTAGCTAGGCCCTCTAGGCCGAGAAATAGCGGGCCTTGCTGTGCATGGCCACCAGGGCAGTGGTGCTCTGCTCGGGGGCGAGCTGGTCGCTTTCATCCATGGAGAGGCCAATCCGCCCTGCCCCCAGCCAATCCAACTGCTGCCTGGAATCGGCCACGTTGGGACAGGCGGGGTAGCCAAAGGAGTACCGGCTACCGCGATAGCGCTGGGCCAGCACGTCCCGGAGGGCCGTCGGTTCTTCGGCGGCAAAGCCAAGCTCCCGGCGGATGCGGGCATGCACCCATTCCGCCAGGGCCTCGGCCATTTGGACGGCCAGGCCATGGAAGTAGAGGTAGTCGGTGTATTTGTCTGCTTTGAACAGCTCCTGGGCAAACTGGCTGGCCTTCTCGCCCATGGTGACGGCCTGCATCGGCAGGACGTCCGTGGGGGACAGGTCGCCTTGGGGGCCTTCAATGCAGTCGCGATAGAAATCGGCGATGCAGTAGCGATTGCCAGCCCGTTGCCTGGGCAATTCAAACCGTCCCAGGATGGCCTTAGCTGGGTCAAAGACAACAGCCGTATTGCCCTGGCGCCCGCAGGGGAAGTAGCCATAGGCCACGCGCGGAGTGAGCAGGCCTTCGTCGATGCAGCGCTGTTTCCACTGCTGGAGCACGGGTTCAGCCTTCTCGATCAGGAGATCGTCGTAGTCCTGGCGGCTTTGGCCCTGGGCCTTCCTGATTTGCCATTGCCCGGCAAAGAGGGCATTGCGATCGAGGAAGGCGAACACCTCCTCCAGATCGATCTCGGCTTCGTTGAGCACCTGGCTGCCCCAAAAGGGCGGGACAAGGGCTGGCTCCTCCGCCACCGACTCCGAACGCTGGTCGCTGATGACAATCTCAGCGACTGGACCGGCGGTATCTGGGGCGGATTCTTGGGCCTGGGAATCCTCCGCTGCCGGGGATGGAGGGCTGTCTTCAGAGGGTTCGGGCTTTAAACCCAACCCTTCTGGGATGGCACCAAGGAATCCTTGATTGTTATCCCATTGGCCGGTGCCCTTGGCCTCCATCAAGGCATCCATGAAGCGCAGATCCGCGAAGGCATCACGGCCATAGATCACCTGGCCTTGATAGGCCGAACGGCAATCCCCATGCACAAACCGTGGCGTGAGGGCCGCGCCGCCGAGGATGACCGGCACGGAGATTCCTGCGGTGTTAAAAGCCTGAAGATTGTCCTTCATAAAAGCCGTTGACTTCACCAGCAAGCCACTCATGGCAATGCAATCGGCCTGATGCTTTTGCTGGGCTTCGATGATGGCATCACAGCTCTGTTTGATGCCTAGGTTGACCACCTCATAGCCATTGTTGGTGAGGATGATGTCCACCAAGTTCTTGCCAATGTCGTGAACGTCACCCTTGACTGTGGCAATCAGGAACTTGCCTTTGCTGGAACTTTGGCCATCGATTTTCTCCAGGTGCGGCTCCAGTTGGGCGACCGCCGCCTTCATGGTTTCCGCGCTCTGCAGCACAAAGGGGAGTTGCATTTGCCCCGAACCAAACAATTCACCAACAACTTTCATGCCATCAAGCAGGAAGGTATTAATGATCTGGAGGGCCCCGTAATTCTCCAATGCCTCATTCAGGGCCAATTCAAGGCCGATTCGCTCGCCATCGATAATGTGTTGCTTCAGCCGCTCTTCAACGGGTAAATCAGCAAGGGAAGGACCGGAGGCCCGGGCCTCCTTGGCGCTCACCCCTTCGAATAAGGTTGTGAGTTCTGTTAGGGGATCGTAGGTGCAAATAGCCCCTTCTTTGGCGGATCCATCGCCTTCAAATCGACGCCTGTCGTAAATCAGATCTCGACAGACCTGTTGATGCTCCTCACTGATCTTGGCCAAAGGCAGAATTTTGGCCGGGCTGACAATCGCCGCATCCATACCTGCTGTGCAGCAGTCGTGGAGGAAGACGGAATTCAGCACAATTCTTGCGGCCGCCGAAAGGCCAAAGCTCACATTGCTAACCCCCAGAACCACATGGACCCCTGGTAGGTCCTGGCGGATCCGTCGGATCGCTTCTACGGTTGCCGCCGCATTGAGGCGATCTTCCTCAATGCCGGTAGAGATCGGTAGGGCGAGGGGGTCGTAAAAGATCTCGTGGGCTGGTATCCCAAATTCCACCGCATCCCGATAGGCCCTTTGGGCAATAGCGAATTTGCGCTCAGCACTTCTCGCCATTCCCTCTTCATCAATAGTTCCCACAACCACCCCGGCGCCGTAGGCCTTGGCCAGCTCCAGAACCTTGAAGAAGCGTTCATCGCCATCTTCGTAATTGGTGGAATTGAGAATGCATTTTCCGCCGGCCACCTTGAGGCCAGCCTCCATTTTTTGCCACTCGGTGGAGTCGAGCATGAGGGGCAAGTTCACATTGGTGACGAGCCTGCTCACCAGGGCTCGCATGTCGGCTTCGCCATCACGGCCGACGTAGTCGACGTTGACATCGAGGACGTGGGCATTTTCTTTGACCTGGCCCCTGGCTACGGCGACCAGGCCATCCCAATCCTCATCGTTGAGCAGCTCCCGGACTTTTTTGGAACCACTGGCATTCAGCCGTTCCCCAATGATCAAAAAGGAGTTGTCCTGGTGGTAGGGGGTGGTGCCGTAGATCGAAGCTGCTGCTGGCTCCAGTTGCAACAAAGGCCGGGCCAGCTGCTCCTCTGGAGTGCGCACCTGGCGGGCTGCGGGCTTCAGCTCCTTTGAGAGGTCCGAGAGGGCGGCAATGTGGGCGGGTGTCGTCCCGCAGCAGCCACCGATCACCTGAACCCCCAGGTCTTCAATGAAATGCATCAGCTGCATCTTCATCTCCGTTGGTGTCAGCCGGTAATGGGCAACGCCGCCAATATTTTCGGGTAGCCCCGCATTGGGAATGCAGCTGATCACAAAAGGGCTGTGCTCACTGAGATAGCGAACGTGCTCCTTCATTTGTTCGGGCCCCGTGGCGCAGTTCAGCCCAAGCACATCAATGGGGAAGGGCTCCAGAATGGCGACCACAGCGGCAATATCCGAGCCAACCAACATGGTGCCGGTGGCTTCCATGGTCACGCTGACCATGAGTGGCCTGCGTTGGCCGGTCTTGCTGAAGGCAGCTTCGATTCCCTGCAGGGCGGCCTTGATTTGGAGGACGTCCTGGCAGGTTTCAACAATGAAGAGATCGACATCGCCGGCGATCAGTCCCTCGGCCTGTTCGGCGAAGGAGGCCTTCATCGCATCGAAATCGATGTGGCCCAGGGTGGGGAGCTTGGTCGTGGGGCCCATGGACCCGGCCACAAAGCGGGGTTTTCCAGCCGTGCTGAATTCCGCTGCGACCTCCCGCGCCAGTTCCGCTGCCCGCTTGTTGATCGCGAAGGCTTGGCTCTCCAGGTCGTATTCGGCGAGCACAATGGAGGCCGCCCCAAAGGTGTCGGTCTCGATCACATCGCAGCCAGCCTCTAGGAACTGGCGATGAACCGCCTGCACCGCATCGGGGCGGGTAAACACCAGGTTTTCATTGCAACCTTCCAGGGCCGCGCCGCCGAAGTCGTCGGCACTGAGGTCCATCTCCTGGAGCGAGGTTCCCGTCGCCCCGTCAAAGACCAGGATTGGCCTCTCTGGACTATGGAGCCGCTCGAGAAAGCCGATGCGCGTCGTCATCTCTGGGCTTGCTGACCTGGAGTCCGCCATCAATCCTGAATCCGCCATCAATCCTGCAGGCTCACGCGGGTGACCCAATGGTCGTAGGCAGGATCGCGGCCTTCGGTGATTGCCGTCAGCCGCTCACGGATGGCGTCCATGATTGGTCGCTTGGTTGCTAAGTCTGTCGTTTCGATCCGTCGCACGGGGGTCACCTTCGCGGCCGTGCCGCTGAGGAAGACTTCATCGGCAATGAACAGCTCCGTTTTATCGACCGGGCGCTCCAGGGTGGGGATGCCCATGGCCTTGGCGAGTTCCAGCACGCTGGCGCGGGTGATGCCTTCGAGGATGTCTTGATCGACCCCTGGCGTGATCAAAACACCATCGCGCACCATAAACAGATTCATGCCGCTGGCTTCACTGACCTTGCCGCGGCTATTGAGGAGTAGGGCTTCGTCGAAGCCACTTTTCACAGCTTCAGTTTTGGCCAGGGAACTGGTGATGTAGGCGCCACTAATTTTGCCCCGCAGGGGCAAGGAACGGTCCTCCTGGCGGCACCAGGAACTAATCCGGCAGCTCACTCCCTCCGGCGAGAGGTAATCCCCCAGTTCCAATCCGTAGATCAGGAAGTCGGTCTCGATGTTGTGAAGCCTGGGCGCAATACCAAGGTCACTGGTATAGACAAAGGGCCGCAGATAGACCGGACAGGTGGGTTCGTTGGCCCGTAAGAACGTGGTAATCGCACTGAGAATCGTCTCCTCGCCCAACTCCGTGAGCAGGAGCTTGGCGCTCTGGGAAAGGCGGCGGGCGTGGCGATCAGCCCGAAACAACAGGATTTCGCGCGGATCGGCGGGATTGGGCAGGGCCCGCATGCCACCAAAGGCACCAGTGCCGTAATGGAGGGCATGGGTCGCTACCGAGAGGGTGGCTTCAGCAAACGGCACACACTTGCCACCAAACCAGGCGTAGGGGAGGAATTGGTGCATGGTGGCGTTTCCGATGCCCCGATCTTCTCACTGCAGCAAGCAGGATGGGGTGATGCATCGATTGGCCGCAGTTCCAGGGGCATCAGGCGACGCCAATGGGGGGGCGTTTGTGGAGCAACCTGCCGCTCCCGTCTTGGTGCTCAGCAGTGCTGATACCGATCTGGTAGCGATCGATCGGCTCTTGGACTCCCAACCAGGGCTCCTGGGCCAGTCCCTGCGGGGCCTGAATTTGGCGTCCTTGGCTCACCCGGCGGTCATTGACCACTACATCGCCACCACGGCGACCTCGGCGCGCCTGGTGGTGGTGCGGTTGCTCGGCGGCCGGGGCCATTGGAGTTACGGGCTCGAGCAACTGCGGCACTGGGTTTCTCGGGATCCAGGTCGCCAGCTGTTGGTGCTTGCCGGTACGGCCAGTGAGGACCTCTCCCTCGCCGAACTCGGCACCTTGCCCGTTCCCCTCAGCCTGGCGTTGGCGGAGTGCTTCAGGCAAGGCGGACCCGAGAACCTCGCCCTCGCCCTGGCCTGCTTTCGAGCCCTGCTTGAGGGGGAAACGCCTGAACCCCCTGGGGTGATCCCCTTGGGCGATCCCCTGCCCCACGACTGGCGCGACGAATCGGGCCCGCGGGTCGGGGTGATCGCCTATCGGGCCCTGCTCCAGGCCGGGGACACCGCCTTGATGGCAGCCATCCTGGCGGCCCTTCGCGATCGGGGCCTTTGCCCCCGGGCCCTTTGGGTCAGCGGGCTGCGCGACCAGGCCGTGCAACAGGGGGTCGCCGATTTGCTCCAGCGTGAGAACGCCCAGGCCGTGCTGTGCACCACCTCCTTTGCCTCCGTTCAATTTGAAGAAGCTGGTTTAGGGGCTCCCCTTTGGGACCAACTGGGCGTGCCCGTGTTCCAGTTGCTCTGCAGCAGCCAGCCCCGGGAGCAATGGTGCTCCAGCAGCATCGGATTGGGTCCGACGGACCTTGGTCTGCAGGTGGCCCTGCCCGAACTCGATGGCCGCCTGACGACCCGGATTGTCGCTTTCAAGGAAACCCGGTATTCCAGTGATCGCCTGGCATCGGCCCTGGCCCGCTATGAGCCGGATGGGGAGCGGATTGGTTGGGTGTGCCAGTTGGTTGCCCATTGGATTGATCTCCGCCAAACCGCCCCTGAGGAGCGGAGGGTGGCCCTGGTGTTGGCCAATTACCCCACCCGCAACAGTCGCTTGGCCAATGGGGTGGGCCTCGACACCCCAGCGTCTACGGCCCTGATGCTGGGCTGGATGCAGGCCGCTGGTTACGGCCTGGGCTCAGCGCCGTTGCCCGTCGATGGTGACGCCCTGATCGGGGCCCTTATGGCGGGCCTCACCAACGATCCAGAAAGCGGCCACCACCCACCCCTCGACCACCTGGCATTGGCCACCTATCTGGATTGGTACGGCAGCTTGCCGATCGAGGGCCGCGAAACCCTGGCAAGGGTATGGGGCGAGCCCAGCGCTGACAGCGGCCTGGTACCCATGGCCGATGGCAGTCCAGGCTTCCCGATCCGCGGCCTGGGTTTTGGCCATGTGACGGTCTTGATCCAACCGGAGCGGGGCTACGACAGGGACCCCACCCTCAGCTATCACAGCCCCGACCTGCCCCCCACCCACGCCTACCTGGCCCAATACCTCTGGTTGCGCCAACAATTTGGGGCCCAGGTGGTGGTGCATGTGGGCAAGCACGGCAACCTTGAATGGCTGCCGGGTAAGGCCCTTGGCCTTTCCAACCAATGTTTTCCCGAATGGGCCCTTGGCCCCCTGCCCCACCTCTATCCCTTCATCGTTAACGATCCCGGTGAGGGCTCCCAGGCCAAACGGCGGGCCCAGGCCGTGATCATCGACCACCTCACTCCTCCCTTGGGCCGCGCTGGGCTCCATGGAGATCTCCAGCAGCTCGAGGCCTTGCTTGATGAGTATTGGGAGGCCAGCCAATTCGGCAGTGAACGGGCCCAGGCCCTCCGGCGGGAGCTGGAGACCAAACTCAGCACCCTCGATCTCCCGGACCTGGATGGCAGCAGCCTGGATCAGCGCCTTGATGCCGCCGATGGCTACCTCTGCGAACTCAAGGAAGCCCAAATACGGCTTGGTCTCCACACCTTTGGCACCCTCCCTGCACCAGCAAAGGCTTCTGAGTTGCTGCTCTGCCTTGCCAGGGCCCCCCAAGCCGGATTGCCTGGCATCACCCAAGCCTTGGCCCAGGCCTTGGATTTGGAGTTGGACCCCTGGTGCGATCCCGACGACCTCGAGCTCTCCAGCGCCGATTGCCAGGTGTTGTCCAAGCGTTTTGGGGCAACGTCGCTCCGTTACGTGGGGGATGGGGTGGCCCTGCTCGAAGGCCTAGCCCTCGCGTTATGCGCTGGGGTTCTGGCCAACCCGGAAACGGCCCAGCCCCTGCCCCAACCCCTTGACAGTGGGCCCACCCCCGCTGCTTTGGCGGCGGTGCTCGCCCACGTGCAAAGCCGTTTGGTGCCGAGGTTTTTGGCCTGCGGTACCGCAGAGCGGCAAGCCT
Source organism: Synechococcaceae cyanobacterium (assembly GCA_947460085.1). Classification (GTDB taxonomy): domain Bacteria; phylum Cyanobacteriota; class Cyanobacteriia; order PCC-6307; family Cyanobiaceae; genus Cyanobium_A. Next base: position 3,523 of record CANHGA010000029.1, on the reverse strand, counting down.
TTCTGGCAGGGCTCAACGGTCAACGCATTGCGGCCGGACCCTCCGGTGCCCCCACCAGGGGCCGGCCCGATTTATTGCCCACGGGACGCAATTTTTACAGTGTGGATCTGCGGGGATTGCCCACCGAAGCGGCCTGGGATCTCGGCCGGCGCAGCGCTGAGCTCCTGCTGGAGAGTCACCTGCAGCAGGAGGGTGAACACCTGCAAACCCTGGCCCTCTCGGTGTGGGGCACAGCCACCATGCGCAATGGCGGCGAGGACATCGCCCAGGCCCTGGCCCTGTTGGGTGTTCGTCCCGTGTGGGATGGCCCCACCCGCCGCATGGTGGACCTGGAGGTGATCCCGCTCAACCTGCTCGGCAGACCCCGGGTGGATGTGACCCTACGGATCTCGGGATTGTTTCGGGATGCCTTCCCCCAACTGGTGGGCTGGATGAACCAGGCCACCGATTTGGTGGCAGTCCTGGATGAACCGGCTGAAGCCAATCCCCTGGCCGCCGCCGCCCGGGTGGATGGCCATAACGCCCGGGTCTATGGATCGGCACCGGGGGCCTATGGCGCCGGCCTCCAGGGCTTGATCGACAGCGGCCAGTGGGAGAGTCGCGGCGACCTGGCCGAAGCCTTTTTGAACTGGAGCAGTTGGCGCTACAGCAACCAGGGGCCCAGCCAGGGTGCTTCGGGTGCCGGAGGGGGTATTGGGGCGGAGGCCGATCGCCAGGGGCTGGAAACCAGGTTGCGCCAGGTGCAGGTGGTGCTGCACAACCAGGACAACCGGGAACATGACCTGCTCGATTCCGACGACTACTACCAGTTCCAGGGGGGCCTGAGTGCGGCAGCAGAAAGCCTGCAGGGCCAAGCCCCTGCCCTCTGGTTTGGCGACCACTCCCGCCATGGCCGGCCCAAGGTGCACCGGCTTGAGCGGGAATTCGACAAGGTATTGCGCAGCCGGGTTCTCAACCCCCGCTGGATCGGGGCCATGCAAGAGCACGGCTACAAGGGGGGCTTCGAGATGGCCGCCAGCCTGGATTATCTGTTTGCCTACGACGCCAGCACCGGCCGCGTGCCGGATTGGGGCTATGGGGCCATTTGTGACCAATGGTTGCGCGATCCCCAGGTGCGCGGCTTCCTCGAGCGGGCCAATCCCTGGGCGCTCAGGGACATGGGCGAAAGGCTTCTGGAGGCCCACAACCGGGGGCTCTGGAGCGGGGCACAAAAAAACCAGTTGGCGGACCTGCGCCAACTGGTTTTGGACTCAGAAAGCCTGATTGAAAAACGCTGAGATCAGCCGTACAGAAGAGTTCTGGTGGTGATTAACCGTTCAGCTCCTTCGCCATCTGTTTAAAGGGATCAATCGCCCCGGGCTTGGCGGTGGAGGTTTGGGTGATTTGGGGTTGGCTGGCCTTCTCGGCGGCAACGACCTCCTGTTCCAGCTTGATCACGGCAGGCCCGCCGGTCACATTGACTCCCACGGCACTGCCCCTTTTGCGCTGATCCAATTCAGCCGCCGACATGGTCTGGGCGAAGGTCTTCTTGACCGGCTTGGGCACGCCACCGGTGAGGTCGATCGACGTCTCAACAATTTCGGTGCCCGGCATGCCCTCGGACAGCTTTTCGATGGAAGCTTCCATGGACGCCACTTCGGCCACCATCTCCTTGGTGCCCGGGTTGTCGACGGTGCCAGGGAAGGTGCGGCGGATCGTATTGGAGCGCCGCATGAAATCCACGTTGCCCATGCTGCCGGAGGAATCAGCATCCAGGAAGAAGCTTTCAGCCTCCTGCTTGGTTTTTTTGGGGGTAGGGGCAGGGGCTGCAGCACCGGCGCTGGAGCCACCATTCAAGAAGCGATCTAACAGACCCATCGACAGGCAAGGGAAAGCGTGCCTAGACCCTAGCGGCCATCCAGGGCCAGACCATGGGTATCGGTGCCACAACTCATCAAAAGGCCACGATTGGTGAGGTCCATCGCAATCGCCTCGCAGGTGTGGGGCGTGGGCTGCCACCTGCTTTGCATTTGGTAGTCGTACCAAGCTTCGGCGCCATCAAAACCCAATTGATCGGCGGCCTCAAGCAACTCCTGAAAGGACAATCGGTAGCGGGCGGGGTGGGCCAACAGGGCCAGGCCCCCAGCCGCCCAGATCGCTTCCAGCACCGCTTCCGCCCGCAATTCCCTACCCACCAAGGCCGCCCCCTGCAGGTAGGGATCAAGGTTGGGATGGCCGTAGTTGTAACCAAGGGCCAGAACATGGACCAAACAGCCCTTCAGCAGGCAGCTGATCTCCACCCCAGGCCAGAGGTTGGGGGTTTTCTCGCCGGCGCGATGGCGCCCATCAAAGATGGCCTGCACCGCCGCATACGCCTGGTTGGAGTGGTGATCGGTGATGGCGATCTGCTCCAACCCCATGGCGAGGGCCTGGTGGGCCAGCTCTTCGGGTCGCAGGCTTCCATCACTGCAGTGGGTGTGGCAATGGAAGTTGAAGCGGCCGGGACAGCTCCCAGGTCCCACGGTCCTCAGGACCGCGGCAAGGGGATGGTGCCGCTGGCGATCGCTCCGGGATTGGTTCTGGGGGGTGGGCATCCCGTTGAGACCCACGGAATTAGGACCCAGCAGCGAGGCGTTCAGCCCGTAGACGGCGCCAACGGGCATAAAACTGAATTGAGCCCGCCATGAACACCACCAAGGCGGCAATAAACCAGGTGGCAGCGCTGGTGGGGAACTGGTTTTTGAACACCGCCAGCATCACCACAATCACCAACAACAGGGTGGGCAATTCGTTGAGGGCCCGCAGTTGCTTTGGACTCCATTGGCAGCTGCCCTGCTGGAGTTGGCCCATCAACCGGTAACAAAACCAGTGGTAAACGAGTAAGGCACCCACAAACCCCAATTTCACCTGCAGCCAGCCCTGGTGGATCCAGGCCGGCTGAACGCTGAGCAATCCGGCCGCCATTGCAAGGGCAACGGCCATCCCGGGGGTGGTGATGATATTGGCGAGGCGCCGTTCCATCAGGGCGTACTGGGCCTGGAAAGCCCCCTTCAGCGCCCCATCAAGCTCTTCAGCTTCGCGGTGGTAGATGAACAGTCGAACCAGGTAAAAAAGGCCCGCGAACCACACCACCACTCCCACAATGTGGAGCGTTTTAAACCAGAGATAAGCCTCAGGTGGCCAGGTCCAGGACAAGGGGCCGATAGCGAATAGGGTCAAGGTAAGGCCAGATCGCCCCCCTCAGGCCCCGACCGCTATGCGGCAGGCCCGCTTCGCCAGGGCTGCCGCATAGCCGCGATCTACAAGGCCCTCCTGGGGACTGAGCACGCCATCGCGGCAATCAACGAGCAGGCGCTCGTGCTGCCCCCGCTGGTCGGACACCCGCAATTTCAACTGCCATGGCAGCCGCTCGCTGCGCTGGATCTGGTCTGCGCACACCAGGCCAACGCAGAGTCCCGGTGAGGCAGCGCCCGGTGGCACGGCCCCAACGAGCAGCCCAATGGCCAGCAGTAGGGCCCACAGCGTCTTCAAACGGCCACCTTCT
>CANHGA010000028.1 GCA_947460085.1 Synechococcaceae cyanobacterium | reverse complement strand
GGGGCCAGGCAATTGGTGGTGCAGCTCGCCGCCGTGAGAAGGCGGTGCCTGGAGGGCTCGTAGAGCTGGTGGTTGATCCCGTACACCACATTGAGGGCCTCTTCGCCGGCGATCACGCCCTTCACCGGGCAGGCCACCACCACCCGCTTCAGCCCCACCTCGGAGAAGTAGGGCTCGAGGGTTTGGGGGGTTTTGAACTTGCCGCTGCACTCGAGCACCATCTGCACGCCGGCCTGCTGCCAGGGCACGGCGGTGGGATCGCTGTGCTGGGAGTAGCCAATCGGGTGGCCCTCCACGCTGAAGCTGTCGCTGGTGGTTGGGTCGGAGCCCACGGCCAGGGGCCAGCGGCCATGGACCGAATCAAAGCTGAGCAGGTGGGCGGCTGTGTAGGCGTCGCCGCCGGGATCGTTGATGTGCACCAGCTCAATGCCGGGGCGGCCCCACAGGGCGCGGAAGACCAGGCGGCCGATGCGGCCAAAGCCATTGATGCCGATTTTCATGGGCCCCGGTTACGGTTGATGGGCGGACCATAGATCAACTGAAGTTGATCAATCAACCAGATTTGATCAATGGGTGTTGGGCGCTACGCGGAATCGGTTGGGGCCCTCGAGGCCGATCAGGCCCGCCAGCTGCTGAAGGCCCTCGCCGATCCGGTGCGCCTGCAGGTGGTTCAAGCCCTGGCGGGCGGTGAGCGCTGCGTGTGCGATCTCACCGGCGACTTGGAGCTGGCCCAATCGAAGCTCTCCTTTCACCTCAAGGTGATGCGGGAGGCCGGATTGATTGAAGCCCGGGTTGAGGGGCGCTGGATCTACTACCGGTTGCGCCGGGACGCCCTCGATGGGCTGCAGGGTTGGCTGGGTGAATTGGCCGCGGGCTGCAGCGAGCCTGCGGCCCCCTGTGGCTGAAGGGTCTGGGGCGAGCCATTGTTCGCTTGGGCTGCGAAATTGTCAGGTTCGATGGGGTCAGAGCGCGATCGGTTGTTGCCGCTCTGGATCCTGCTCGCCATGGCGGCCGGGCTCCTGCTGGGCCGGGTCGTGCCCAATCTCCAGGAGGTGCTGGGTGCGGTGACCGTGGGCCAGACCTCGGTGCCCATTGCCCTGGGTCTGTTGATGATGCTGTATCCGGTCTTGGCGAAGGTGCGCTACGGGGAGCTGGGTGTTGTCCTTCGGGATCGGAGGCTGCTCACCCTGGCGTTGGCCTTGGTGTGGGGCCTGGGCCCCCTGTTGATGTTTGGCCTGGCCTGGTGGTTTTTGCCCGATCAGGCGGCCTTGCGCACGGGCCTGATCATGATTGGCCTGGCTCCCTGCATAGCCATGGTGCTGATCTGGATCGATCTGGCCCAGGGGGATCGGGAGGCAGCGGCCGTGTTGGTGGCGATCAATTCGATCCTGCAGGTGGTGCTCTATGCCCTGCTGGGTGGGTTCTACCTGCAGGTTCTTCCCGGCTGGCTCGGTCTCGATAGCCAGCTGGTGACCTTCTCGACGGGGGAGATTGCCAAGGCCGTTGTGATCTTCCTGGGGATCCCCCTGGCGGCGGGCTTTCTGACGCGCCGCATCGGAGTACGCAGCAAGGGGATCCGTTGGTATGAGCAAACCTTTCTGCCCAAGCTCAGCCCCTGGGCCCTGTATGGGCTGCTCTTCACCGTGGTGGTGATGTTTGCCCTGCAGGGCAAGGCGATCACATCGGATCCCCTGCGGGTTGCCGTTGTGGCCATACCCCTGGTGCTCTACTTCCTGATCATGTGGGGGGTGGCATTTTTGCTTGGCCGCCTCTTTGGCCTGGGCTATCCCCGCACCACAACCCTGGCCTTCACGGCCGCCGGCAATAACTTTGAACTGGCGATCGCCGTAAGCATCAGCGTCTGGGGGGCGAGCTCCCAGCAGGCCCTGGCCGGGGTGATCGGCCCGCTGATTGAGGTGCCCATTTTGGTGGGGCTTGTCTATGTCTCCCTTGCCCTCAAACGGTGGCTGTTCAGGAGCCCTGACTGAAGTTCAACTCCAGGCCTAGGCGGATTGGGCAGCTTTGGCGGTGGCGCTGAGGTGCTCAAAAACACTGGCAAGCACGCTGGTCACAGTGGGCGGAAGGGCCACCTCGGGCACCGATTCAGCGGCGATCAACACCATCGCGCAGGCATCCACCAGGGCGGAAGCTTCCTGGGAGCTCAGGCTGATGAGGTGCTCGTCTTCGAGGTGGGTAACGCGCAAAGGACCTATGCGTTTCTTGCAATGTATCGACTAATACAGGGGAATGCCAGGTCCTCTGTATTTCTACAGAAAGCCCCCTCAGGCTTTGCGTGCATGCAGAACTTCGGCCTGGCGCCGGTTCACCAGGCCTGGCAGGGGCCCATGGGGTCCGTGCACCCAGCGCGGCAGCTCTTGGGCCAACACCGAGGCGACCGCTTCTCCGGCCTTGAGGCGGCGCACCAGGGTGCTGGCGGTAAAGGCCCCTGCCCCCACGTTGAAGCAGAAGCTCACCAGGGCATCCCGTTGCTGGGGGGTGAGCTTGCACTGGGGTAGGAGGCAACGGTCGACAGCGCTCTCAAAGCGGGCCACATCGCTACGGAACCAGGCTTCGGCCTGCGGCTGGCTAATCACCAGGCCGGGTTTGACCTCGGGTCCGGTGTGGCCATAGCCAATGGTCCAGGGGGCGCCGCCACTGGCAGGGTCGGGATAGGCCTGTAAACGGCAACCTTCCCAGGATTGGATCAGGCGGTAGCCGGCTGGGGTGAGGGCCATGGGGCTTGAATTGCAAAGGCGCCCTAGGGTTCCGAAGCCGGTAAAAGGCTTGGGGCGCTTGGATTCTTGAGGGCGCCGGAACCCTAGGGAGCTGTTTGCTTCCGCTTCGATGGACTGTCGCCGTTTGGTGGTTTGGATTGCCACCGGAATCCTGGGCTTCCAGGGGGTCACCCTGGGCTTGGGTCTGCTCCATTGCCTGGTGTTATCGGGCCTCCATGTGAACCGCCACCTGCAGGTGCAGCCGGCCTTGGGCTTTTGCGGTCCCTCCCAACAGCGCATCGACGATGCGGTGTCCCAGGGCATTGGCCTCTTGGCCGGACTGGCCCTGGGGGGGGCGGCCCTGGCTGGCCAAGCCGCCGTTTTTGCGGCATCACCCAAGCAAACGTCGGTCTGAGCGGCCATGGCTCCCCTTGCCCTCCATCCTGGTTTGGCCGATTGGTTGCGGGCCAGCTGCCATTACCAGCCCCTCGCTGCGAGCACGGTGCTCCAATTGGCTCGCCGGATTCAACGCTGGCAGCAGTGGCCCGGGGGGCCGGGGGCTGCTCCCTCGGCCGTGGCCAAGAGCGGTGGCCGTGCCCGCGATCACTTGGTGCGTCACAACCTGCGCTTGATCGTGCACACCTGGGGGCGCATGGCCGTGCCGGGCGCCCCCAGTGCCGATGCGTTTCAGGAGGCCGCCATCCAGCTCCAGCGGGCGGCGGAGCGGTTTGACCCCTGCCGCGGCATCACCTTTGCCACCTATGCCACGCCGTGGCTGCGGGCTGCCTTCCTCGCCCACCACACCGCCACGATCCGCGGTCTCAAGCTCCAGCTGGAGTTGGCCCAGCTGGAGGTTGGTCATCAGCCGTCACCTGAGGTCTGGTGGGAGCCGGGCCTCGGGTCAGGGCTGGGGGTTGGCTCAGGGCTGGGGGTTGTTCCGGTGCGGGAGTTGCTGGGTTTACTGACGCCCCAAGAGCGCCAAGTGATTCGCTACCGCTACCTGCGCACCAAGCCCCTCAGCACCCGCCAAATCGCCCGGCGGTTGGCGCTGGGCCAGGGATGCTTGGCCAACCTCGAGCACCGGGCCCTGGCCAAAATGCAGCAGCACCTGGTGGTGGGATAGGCCAGGTCTGGTGGAACGGATCGTTAGTTTTTGGCGACCCACTTGTGGTTTTCTGGATTAGCGGCATCTTTGCTTTGTTTGCTGCCTGGGTGTGACGTTCCCTGCGCCATTCTTCGGTGTCTCCGCTGATATCCGACGCCGGCTGCCTGCCCAGATGGCCGCCCTAGAACCAGCCCTGGAGGGTTTCACAGTGCTGGCTTGCACAGGCTCCCATGCCCTGCTTTCCCTAGCGGTGGTGGCCTATCCACGGATTGATCTTTGGGCCGATTCGATCGGGGCCCTCCTGGCCTTGCCCATTCCCGACCAAGGGCCCCTGTTGCTGGCCTGCACCGATGACCTACCCGATGGTTCGGTGTTGGAGTTGATCATGCAGCTGCGCCGGACGCTCGCTGGCCGCCCGCTGCTGGTGATGGCCGTGCTCGATGCCAGCACGGATCCCCTCCGGCTCAAGGCGTTAGCCGCGGAGGGGGTTCAGGGGCTGTGTTGCAGCCATGCCGTCGGCAATGGCCAGCTGCTGAGTGCCCTGTCGGCCGTGTTGCATGGCGGTTCGTTTGTGGATGCCGATTTTGCGGCCCAGTTGCGCCAGCCCAGCCATTCGGGCAGCCGTTTTGGCAGCCCGAGTTGCTTGAGCCGCCGGGAGCGGGCGGTGCTGGAGCGGATCGGCAAGGGCTACAACACGGAGGAAATCGCCGCCCACATGGACCTACGACCCGATACCGTTCGCCGTTACCTCAGCGAGGCCTACCAAAAGATCGGCGTGCGTGATCGCGCCCAGGCCGTGCTGTGGTGCTGTTTCCATGGTTTGGTTACGCAGCGCGAGTTACAGCAAGTGTTTCGCTGAGGCCTGCTCCCAAAGTTTCACCCAGGCAAGGGGGTGCCCATAGGGCTGCCAGCGGAATCAATTGGAGCTGGTGCCGATTTTTAGGCAGCCATTGCTCCAGCTGGCCGTGGTGGCCCAGGGGGATGGGCTTGGCCAGCACCTGCCGCTCACCGAGAAAGGGCAAAAAGGATTCGAGTCCATCGGAGTCGTCCCAGGGCTCCATGGCCGTGACGGGGGCGATCGCCGCAATGGTGGTGCCTCCGGGTGCCAGGGCGGTGAGATGGGTCACGGTGGGGGCTTGGGCCCCTGGCAGGGCAAGCGGCATCCAAAAGCCTCGCTCGCAGGCGTTGCGTAGGGCTTGGCGGTGGTGACGGGTGATCAGTAATTGGGCGGCCATGGCTGGGATGGATGCAAGGGGCAACGGCATCTGTCATCGCATCGGTCGCGGCAGCTCGCTGCCCACAGCGATAGGTCAAAGCGCTCCACAGGGGTGGAGCCCCCAAGGCCACAGTTGTGGGATGGGGGGCTGCAGGGTTGTGGGGCTAACCCTGTATTGATCAGGCTTTTTTGGGAATGGTTGTGGGGCAAAGGCCCGGGTTTCTTTGGAATTGGTTCCGATTGTTTGGCCCCACATTCCTGTGTTCCCTTTCCTGCCTTTTCCCATGGCTCCAGTAGCTCGCCGTGTGATGACCAACGCCGAACGCAAATTCGCGGTCACCCATCTCAACCTGGCCCGCCACCAGGCCCATGCCTTCGCCCGACGCACCGCCGTGCCCTTCGACGACCTGATCGGCCCCGCCTATGAGGGCCTGTGTAAGGCCGCCATGGGCTTTGATCCCAAGCGGGGCTGGAAGGCTTCGAGCTATGTGGTGCCCAAGGTGAAAGGGGAACTCCTCCATTACCTGCGCGACAGCCGTTATCTGCCCCGCATCAGCCATCGCCTCCGGGAGCTGTGGCAGCGGGCCCAGCGCTACGACCAGCTCGGCCTGCTGGATCAGGAGATTGCCGATCGCTGCGGGGTGAGCCTGGCGGAGTGGCTTGAGTGCCGCCGCGCCTGCGGCCAGCCACCGCTGCCCTTGGCCGACTACTTGGTGTAGTTCTCCAGGGTGTCGAGCCCCTTGCGCAGCAGCTCCTGGCTCTGATCGAGCACCCGCTGTTTGTCGCTGCGGAAGCTGCAGGTGGTGGTGCGGTACTGCACGGTGCGGCTAAAGGGCACGTACCAAACCGCCCCCACCTTGCAGAAGTTGCGGCCGTTTTGCTGGGGCACGCCAATCAGGGCCTCGCCGCCCAGGCAGCGGTAGCCGCCCTGGCCTTCCTTCACGCAGGGGCCCAGGTTCTTGAAGAACACATCCTTGCCTTGCAGCCGGTAGGTCTCGTTGGCGAAGCCCGCAAAGGAGACGGGGTTGTAGCTGAAGGGAGCCGCCAGGGCCGGCCGGCAGGCCGCTGTGCTGGCCAGGGTTGCTAGGGCAAGCAGGGCAGGGCGCAGGCGCGGGGCCATCGGATCCACAACTTCAGGCTGCCCCATTCTGAAGCTTGGCTGTTGCACCCGGCCGGTGGGGCACCGAAGCTGGGGGCAGTCCATGCCTTGCCCCTGGCGGCTGAAGTCTGATGGCGCTTAGTTTCCGCGAACTCCAGCAGCAGCTGCTCCCGGAATGGGGCCGGGAGTACGACGGCAACGGGACGGATTTCGACCTGCTCATGGTGCCGTCGCTCACCATGGATGCCGCCCAGATGGCCCTCGTGACGGGGGCCCATCACTACGAGGAGCGCCAGCTCTTCTCCCTGATTCGCCTGCGCGATCCCGGGGTTCGGGCCGTTTATGTCACCAGCAAGCTGCTGCCCGATTTGGTGGTGGACTCGGTGTTGGAGCTCCTGCCGGGGGTGCCCACCTCCCATGCCCGCCGGCGCCTGCATCTGTTTGATGCCGACGACGCCTCCAACCGCCCGCTCACGGAAAAACTGCTCGAGCGGCCGGCCCTGTTGGCGCGCATCAAGGAAATGCTGCGCCCTGGTCGCAGCTTCATAGGCTGCTATGTGGTGACGGAGCTGGAAAAGCAGCTCTCGGAGGTGTTGCAGGTTCCCCTGTTGGGCACCGATCCAGCCCTGGGCTATTGGGGCAGCAAGGCCGGAAGCCGCGAGCTCTTTGCCCGCTGCGGGGTGCCCCATCCTCCGGGTAGCGCCCTGGTGTTCAACCTCGATGACCTGGCGGAAGCCACCGCCGAACTCTGGGAGGCCAATCCGGGTTTACGGCGCTGTGTGGTCAAGCTCAATGAGGGCTTTAGCGGCGAGGGCAATGCCCGATTTGAGCTCGAGCCCCTCCAGCTGGAGGGGCTCTCGGGGGCTGAACGGCGGGCCGTGATTCGCTCGGCCCTGGAGCAGTTGCCGATGCCGCCGGCCTCCTGGCGGGAGCTGGTGGGGCAGCAGGGTGCCCTGGTGGAAGCCTGGCTTGAGGGCGGTGAGGCCCTGAGCTCCCCCAGCGTGCAGGGCACGATCCATCCGGGCGGCGGGGTGGATGTGCTGTCCACCCATGAACAGATCCTGGGCGGTCCCGGCGGCCAGACCTACCTGGGCTGTTGCTTTCCCGCAGACGACGCCTACCGGGTGGCGCTGATGCGCCATGGCCAGGCCGTGGGTGAAGCCCTGGCTCAGGAGGGCTGCCTTGAGCGCTACGCGGTGGATTTCATCGCCCGGCGGATCAACGGGGTTTGGGATGTGCAGGCCATCGAGGTGAACCTGCGCCAGGGCGGCACCACCCATCCCTACATGGCCCTGCGGGCGATCACCACCGGCCAGCTCGATCCCACCACCGGGTTGTTTTTAGCGCCCACGGGCCAGCCGCTCCACTACCGAGCCACCGACAACCTGGTCGACCCCCAGCTGCGGGGCCTGCTCCCGGCCGACCTGGTCGACATTGTGGCCGAGGCCAGCCTTCACTACGATCCAGCCCGCCTGCGCGGCAGCGTGTTTCACCTACTCGGCTGCCTTTCGGAATTTGGCAAGCTCGGCATGACCTGCGTGGCCACCAGCCCCGCCGAAGCCGACCAGGTGTACGGGGCCACCAAGGCGGCTCTGTTGGCTGCGGCCAGGGGGATTAGCTCCCGGTGAGACGGATCAAGGTTTGGTGAGCCACCTTCAATCGGCTACCACCTGGTTGAGCCGGCCAATGTTCACCCGCTTGCGGCCCAAGGGATCTTGGCTAACTAGATCCCCAAACCGGCGCCCACTCAGCACGTCTGTTATTCGGTAGAGGTGGGTTTGGAGTAGGCCAGCACCGGTGATCTCATCCACCCCCTCCACCAGGGGCATCAGCACCGCATTGCGGCGTTGGAGCTCTTCTAGGCCCAATTGCTGAATCGGGCTGTTTGCGTCCAGGGGGTGGGTGAGGGTGGCCGTTTGGCTGAGCTGGGGTGTGCTCCCATTCAGCAGCGCTAGGGAGCGGGTGCGGCGTTGCCAAACACCTGGCTCTACTTCTTCATCGAGGATCAGGGTGAGGCTGTAGCTCACGTTCAACCATTGGCTGGGATCGCTGGTCACGAAGCGGCAGAACAGGTGACCCTCTTCAAATCTGCTGATACAGATGTGGCGGCTAAACCGCAGGGGCATTTCGTTGCTGCTGAGGCGGGTGAAAATCACAGCCGTGAGGCTGGAAATGGTGATCAAACCCGCCACCATGTCCACCACTCCCACCAGGTAGGTGAAGAGCGAGTCGGGAACGATGGCGTCGAAGCCATTGGCAAAGAACGCATCCACCGCAAACAGGAATGGCCTGGGTAGGGCCATGGTGGCCTTACCGATCAGGTGCCTCTGGTCGAAACTCAAGACGACCGTGAAGACCAGGACGATTGTGAGATAAATCAGCCCCATGGCGAGGAAAAACAGGGGCCAGGGCATGCGGATCAGGGCCGCCAGCGGCTGGCGCCAAAGCTGGTACCAGGGGGTGTGTTGGCTGTCTTGCTGAATGGTGCGGCCGTGGTGTTTGAGCTTGCTCAGCAAGGACATACGGGCGATCCGATCAATGCAGCCTTTCTAGATCGAGGCCCTTGGTTTCGATCCGGTAAATCCAGGTGATGGCAGCCCCCACCAGGGAGGTGATCGCCAGGAGTGGCAGCAACCTCTGGGTTCCCCAATGGGTGAGTAAGACCGGAAACAGAAAGGCTGTGAGCACGGCGCCCACCTTGCCGGCGGCGGCGGCGACTCCGGCGCCTAGACCCCGCAGCCTGGTGGGGAACACCTCCCCGGCGAGCAGGTAGGTCTGGGAATTGGGACCCAGGTTGGTCATGAATTGGAAGAGCACAAATCCCGCCACGATCAAGGGCAGGTTGTTGGCCGTCTCACCGGAGCCGGCGCCCGCGGCTGCCAGCACCAGGCCTAGGGCACAGCCGATAAAGCCGAGGATTTGCAGGGGGATCCGCCCCCAGCGATCCGCTAAGACGATCGCCACACTGATCCCAACCAGGAAGGCCACATCGATCAAGGCCGTGCCCCTAGCTGCCAGCAGATCGTCATGGATGACGCCCACCACGTTGTGGTCGCCGGACTCCATGCCAAAGGCGGCGGCGATGATCACCGGCGTGAAGATGCCGATGCCATAGGTGGAGAGGTCTTGGAGGAACCAGGGCAGGGAAGCCAGGGTGGTGGCCTTCAGCAGCCGGCCTTGAAACAGTTCGCGCCAGTCGGCGGGCTCGGAATGGTCGCGGATTGAACCATCAGCAGCGGGCGCCATCGCCAGGGCAACGTCTTGGCGATTGAGCAAACGCTCGAGGTGGGTCTGGGCTTCTTCCACCTCACCGCGGCTGATCAACCAATGGCTGCTTTCGGGTAGAAACAGGCGGCCCCACACCACCAGAGCCACCGGCACCACCGGCATTAAATAGAAGATCCGCCAGGTTTCGAGCTCGGGGCGGCTGGCCAGCAGCACCGCCGCCAGGGCTGTTCCCACCACGGCCCCTACGGCCTGGAAGCTGAAGGCTCCCAGCACCAGGCGGCCCCGGATGCTTGCCGGAATGCTCTCGGAAATCACCAGATGGGCCGTGGGGTAGTCGGCACCTAGGGCCAGGCCGATCACAAACAGGCAGCCCACCAGCCAGGGGGTATTGGGGCTAAAGGCTGCTGCCACCAAACCAATCAGCAGCAACACCATTTCGGCGATGAAGACCGGCTTGCGGCCAAAACGATCGGCCAGGCCGCCCAGGCCGAGGGCGCCGACCATGATCCCGAACAGGGTGGCGGCAGTTACAAAGCCCCGATCCGTGGCGCCCATGGCGAACTGTTCGCTCACCAGGGGCAGGGCAATGCCGCCCATGAAGACGATCAGCCCCTCAAAAAATTTGCCCGCCGTCGCCAGCGACCACACCAGCCACTGCATGCTGGAGAGGGGCGGACCGGCCAACTCAGCGCCGTCTTGCCAGCGAGGCACCTCCTCGATGTAGGCCTGGACGGTTTGCTGGCCCGCGGACTCAAAACGAAGGTCTTGAGTATGGGCTGGGATTCAGCGGCCAGCCTGTGTTCTGGGACGCCTGATGGGGGAGATGGCACCCAACCAGTCGCCTAAGAGAATGCCGACGGCCATGGCCGTTAGCCCCAGGGCGGCATGCATGGAGCCCAGGGGCAGATAGCGAAACAGGTAGGCGTCGTTGGCGCCCATGCCCCAGACACTGCCCATGGCCATCAGCATCCCCAAAGGGAGCAGTTTGAAATCCTTGGCCTTGACGGGCACCGGGGAAAAGTCGCGGCGAAGCCCGTGCACCGCCGTCATTCCCAGAGGAATCAGCAGCGCATAGGCCGAAATGGCTGTCAGCGGCGAGCCCCTGAGGCTGCCGCCTAGGGCTTTCGCCAGGCTGGAAGGGGCCCAAGGTAAGCCGCTGTGGTGCAACAGGCCTACCCGGATGCCGGTGGTGAGCATCAAGGCCCAGGCAACCGTTCCCTGGAGACCAGGTTCGGATGGGTTGGGCACAAAGGGTTGCTGCTGGTGCGTGGCCCTGCGGTTGAGCGCCAGCAGCAGAAGCCCAAGCCCCCCAACCACCAGGCCCACTTCGAGGGGCGTTTGGTGGTGACCCGCAATGGGCGATCCGCGCAACAGGGCATAACCAAGAATCCAGCCTGCGATTGTGAACAGGCGGCGTGATTCACCCTTGCAAAGGCCGTTGATGGTGCCGACAAAGCAGCCCCCATTGGCCCGCGCTGCCAGGCCAAACACCAGGCCTCCAAGGACCACCGACAGCCGCGGGTCGTAGATGGGCATGGTTTCGCCACCCTGCCATTGGGCGAGGGCAACAAAGCTGAGGGCGATTAAGAAGCTGAGCCCCACGACACACCGGGCGGGCGACAGGTTGCCGCTGCGCGCTCCAAGCACCGTCACCACAAAGCAGAACTTGGTTAATGCCAAGGCCATGCCCACCGCCAGGATGGCGGCCAACGAGAGAGCTGTTGTCAACGGGGGACCCATGGCTTGATCAAGGGGAGGGCGGGCTGCGTTAGGGCCAGGCCTCCCACGGCTCCTACTCTGGCCCGATGGCTTTCGATCGGAACCAGTGGCGCACGGCGGGCCTCTATATGGGGTCGGTAGTGCTGGTGAATGTGGGTTTTTCCCTTTCTCCCCAGCTCGACTGGTTGTGGTCGTTGGTAGTGGGGGGTGTGTTGGTCTTGCGCGACCTGGCCCAGCGCAGCTGGGGTCATCGCACCTTGGCTTTGATGCTGGTGGCGGCCATGCTCTCCTATCTATTGGGCAGCCCGCGCTTTGCCTTGGCGAGTGCTTTGGCCTTTCTGATTAGTGAAACGATCGATTGGCTAATTTATAGCCTTCTCAAGCGCCCCTTTGCCGATAGGGTCCTCATATCTGTTGCCTTTAGTGCACCGGTGGATACGGCCTGTTTTCTGCTTCTGGCGAAGATTTGGAGCTGGCCCTTATTTGCTATCGGCCTCGGGGCAAAGCTATTGTCAGGGGTGGGGCTTTCTCAGGTATTGCGCTACCGAATTGGTTGATTTTCTGTTATCGATTTGATAAAGATTGAAGACGGTGATAATTCATTGGGTTTGATTTCGATCGCTTGGCCTGCGCCACCATATTGAGCTTGCTTTGGTTGGACTGTAGGCATCACTCGGCCCAGGTCAGCAGGCATACCACCGATCGGAGCGAGCCGATTACTTCAGCGGTGCCCAGGCCATGGTGGCGTTGGCCACCTTGCACCAGATCAACACGGAGCCGCTAGCCTCGATATCCAGGCCGGCGGGCAGGGTTTAGCTCTGGGCGCCCTTATAGCTCTTCAGGGGAGCCACTTGGATGTAAGAGCCCGGGGTGAGGGGAAAGGTGCGCCGCAGGGTTTCCTTCAACCACCAATGGGCAGCCAATGCTGTGATGGGCACCGTGAGGCTGAACAAGAGGGTTGTTCAACCACGCTCAGTCGATTAGGGGCTAAAAAGAAGCCAACTGGCCCCAGAAAAAAGCCTGAAAATCCCTGGCCTGCCAGCAGCCAGCGATCTTTTGTTTGCAAGCGGGGCACGTTGCTTTGCAGGCCTTTGCGATCGATCATCACCATCGCCAGCCCGCAGATCAGGCTCGAGAAGAAGAACACATTGCAAAAACTGATCGCCTCTGGCCCCCCCGCCGCGTGGGTGAGGTTGCCCGCCTGCTGGAGGGCCTTGAGCGCTGAACTATCACTGCCGCGCAGCAGGATAAATACTGCAAGGACCCAGAAACCTGCTCTCACGATCCCGGTCGGCCCGGATGCGCCGATGGAGCGGTTTGGGGGCACACGTGGGTGGTCCAGTTGCAGGTTGCCAGGGTGCTCTTTTGCCAATGGAGGGGGATCTCCAGGAGGTCGCGGGTGCCGGTCATGCCCTGGATCACAAACAACACCGCGGCCAGCACATTGGCGCCCACGTGCAACCGGCGCCAGCGCAGGTCCCTCAGAATCTCTGGCCTGGCGCCCAGGGAAAACAGCATCAGCCCCACCACGGCGACGCCCGCCCAGTAGTGGGATTGCCAGAAGCTTGCTTGGAACGGGTTGTCGCTGAGGCGGAACACCTCCGGTTGGGCGCCCAGGCTGATCACGCCGGCCCAGGTGATCAAGGCAAAGGCGAGGCGCAGGGCTTTGCTGGTGGATCGCCAGAGGGCAATCAGGGAAATCACCGTGCCCACTAGTACCAGGAGCAGTTGGATGGCCCTGAGGGTCCCCCCTTGGAATGGGGCCGGCCCTGCATCGGTGGCAATCACCACGGTGAGGGCCACCAGGGAGATGCCCACTACTCCGGCGGAGAGCCACTTGCCCAGGTCGGTGTGGTCGCGCCCGGTGGTGGGAGGCAGCTTTGCGCCATCAACCCGCCGCGCTTTGGTTTGGATCCCCAGGCGAACCACAACGCCGATCAGGGGATAGATCAGTACCACCGCCAGGGTGGGGTGAAGAATCCAAAGCCAGTCAATGGGTTCCACGGTTGGTGAGCTGCAATCCCAGCAGCATTGGTGGTTGCCGCCTAGAGGTCAACCAGGACAGCGGCTTTGTGATGGTGCTGGTCGAGGTTCGGTGCGCTACAGCTCAAGGCTGAGGTTGGCGCCCTTGGGCTTGGCGATACAAATCAGCGCTGAGCCGGTGGCTACGGGGGCCGAGGGTTCGCTGATATAGGACACCTCCCCTTCGATCACCCGGCAGGCGCAGGTGCCACACACCCCGGCGCGGCAGGCAAAGGCCGGCTCCAAGCCCTGGTCCTCGGCAAAGGACAGCAGGGTGGCATCGGGATCGCTACTGGTCCATGGAGCGCTTTGGCCCGAGGTGGTGAAGGTCACCAGGGTTGTTGGCGTTGGCCCACCGGTGGGGGCAGGGGACCGGCTGAACATCTCAAAATGGATGGCCGCTTCATCGATCCCCGCCTGTTTGAGTTCCCCAATCAAGCCCTTCATAAAGGGTGGGGAGCCGCAGAGGAAATAGTCGGCGTCCTGATCCACTAGCGATTCCAACAGGGCCCCATCCACGTAGCCCTTGCTTTGATAGCGGCCCGAATCACCTTCATCGGGGCGGCTGTAGGCGATTTGCAGGTTGAGGTTCGGGTGACTTGCCGCAAGAGCTGCCATCTCTTCTCGAAACGCATGGAACTGGGCGTTGCGGCAACCATGCACAAACCAAATGGACCGCTGACTGGTCAGCGGGTCGTGATGTTGGGGGCCGGCGGGGCCGGCCGGGCGATGGCGGTGGAGATGGCCTGGGCCGGTGCTGCCCATCTCACCCTTGTGACTCGCCGGCAGGAGCAGGGCGAGTCCGTGCCGGCTCACTTTCTGGCGCTCTACCGCCTAGCACTGCGATGCCAGTGTCGATTCTTTG
>CANHGA010000027.1 GCA_947460085.1 Synechococcaceae cyanobacterium | reverse complement strand
TCATCGGAGCAGTCGCGGTGTTCCACGATCCCGCTCACATCGCCCTGGGCGTTGGCAAACACGCGCCCGTAGCCGCTGGGATCATCGAGCCTGGCGGTGAGCAGGGTCACCGCAGCGCCGGTGCTGCGGTGTTGGCCCAGGAGCGTCTCCAGGGTGTCGGGGCGCAGCAAGGGCACATCCCCATTGAGCACCAACAGATCCCCCTCAAAACTGGTGAGGGGTGCGAGCAGTTGTTGCACGGCATGGCCGGTGCCGTTTTGGGGCTGTTGCAGCACAAACTCCAGGCCTCCCAGGTTGCTGAGCGATTGCTCCACCCGCTCGGCCTGGTGGCCCACCACCAAGAGGCGCCGCTCCGGTTTGAGTTGGTCGCAACTGGCCAACACCCGCTCCACCAAGGTGGCGCCAGCTAGGGGCTGCAGCACCTTGGGGAGATCGCTCCTCATCCGGGTGCCCTTCCCTGCAGCCAGAACGGCAACGGCGAGCATGGGTTGGGGGCAACTGGGCTGGAATCTACGTGCGCCGCCCCGGATGCCCCCTAGGCCCGCAGCCGGGCGAGGTCGTCCCAGAAGCCTGGGTAGGAGACCGCGGCGGCCTCGGGCCGGTGCAGCTGGCTGTCGCCCGTGGCGACCGTGGCGGCTACCGCCAGGCTCATGGCCACACGGTGGTCGGTTTCGCTATCCAGCACCGCCCCCTGCAGAGCCTTGCCTCCGGTAATGGTCATGCCGTCTTCGAACTCCTCGATCGCGGCTCCCATGGCCCCCAGTTGGCGGGCCATCACGGCGAGCCGATCGGTTTCCTTGACCCTTAATTCCTCCGCATCCCGGATGCGGCTGACCCCCTCGGCGCAGCAGGCCGCCACCGCCAGCACAGGAATTTCATCCACCAGCCTGGGAATCAAATCCCCGCCGATCTCAAAGGCCTTGAGCGGTCCGTGGGTCACCCGCAGGTCTCCAACCGGTTCTCCAGCCACATCGCGGCTGCCCAGGATTTCAATGCGGGCCCCCATCTGCTCCAGCACCTCCAGGATCCCGGTGCGACTGGGATTGAGGCCCACGTTCTCCACCGTGAGATCCGCCCCCGGCGTAATCGCACCGGCCACCAGCCAAAAGGCCGCCGAACTGATATCGCCTGGCACCACCACCGACTGCCCCCGCAGTTGGGCCCCGGGCCGCACCACCACCTCGGTGCCGCTTGGCCCCACCACGCTGAGATCGGCGCCAAAGGCCCGCAGCATGCGTTCGCTGTGGTCCCGGGATTGGGCGGGTTCAATCACGGTGGTGGGACCCTCCGCGGTGAGCGCTGCCAGCAGAATCGCGCTCTTCACCTGGGCGGAAGCCACCGGGGTGTGCACCGTGGTGCCCACGAGCCGCTGGCCGGCAACGGCCAAGGGGGCGTAGTTGCCCCCCTGGCGGCCCTGGATCTGGGCACCCATCTGGGCGAGGGGACCGGCCACCCGCCGCATGGGCCGTCCCCGCAGGGATTGGTCCCCCGTCAACACGAAGTGGCGTCCGGCCTTGCCTGCCAATAGCCCCAGCATCAGGCGCATGGTGGTGCCTGAATTGCCGCAATCGAGCACGGCGTTGGGCTCCAAGAAGCCATCGAGGCCCACGCCTTGCACCCGCACCGGGCTCCCCGCCGCGATCTCCGAGACCTCCACCCCCATGGCCCGCAGGCAGGCCGCCGTACTCAGGGGGTCTTCGGCGGGCAAGAGGCCTTCGATCACGGTTTCGCCTTCGGCGATGGCGCCAAAGAGCAGGGCCCGGTGGGAGATCGATTTATCCCCCGGAACCCGAACGGTTCCCCGGAGACTGCCACCACTGGCAAGCGGCAGGGGATTGGAGCTGGTGGGCGCGTGAGCCAAAGGGGATGGCCAAGATGAATGGCCAGATCCTATGGAGCCCTTCACTACCCGATCAGTAGGCCCCCGTCGTCGTCCTGGCTGGCCTTGGCGCTGCGCCAATCAAACAGGAGTTCTTCCAGGCTCATCTGCTCGAGGGTGCGGTTGATGCTGCGTTGCAGCTGCTGCTCCAGGGCGCGGGTGACCAGATCGGCGGGGGACTCCTCTTGCCTGGCTGGCGGCTGGGTTTCGGGCAGCCGGGCCGCTTCGAGCACCGCGGCAATGGGGATCAGGGCGGCGGCCCTGCTGAGTCGATAGCCCCCCTGGCGGCCCCGGCGCGCTTCGATCAGGCCGGCCCGCCGCAGCCGCAGGAGCAGTTGCTCGAGCATCGGAGCCGGGAGGTCTTGGGCTTGGGCCAACTCCTTGGTGGAGCGCCAGGCTTCCGGGGCCAGGGCCAGCTCCAGGAGGGCCTTGAGGGCATCGATCCCGCTTTTTCTCAGCATCACCCCTTGGCGCTGGGCTGTATGGGGGCAGCGGTGGCCAGCCGCTCCAGCACGTGCTCCAGGGTGTAGCCAAACAGGGTGGGATCCGGTTCCCCCATGCCGAGGTCCGCCAGGCCCAGTTCGGCCCAGCGCTGATCGATCCGCTCTTCCAGGGCCGCTGGACGGCCGAGGGCCTCGCCCCACTCATGGCGTTTCTCTGGGCCCACTTTGGTGGTGGCATCAATGGCGAGCCGGCCCCCGAGGCCCAAGCGCTCACTGGCGAAATCGAGGGAATCGAAGGGGGTGTCTTCCAGCACAAACAAATCCCGTTGGGGATCCACCTGGGCGCTGATGGCCCAGATCACCTGGCGGGGATCGCGGATGTTGATGCTCTTGTCCACCACCACCACAAACTTGGTGTAGGTGAATTGGGGCAGGGCACTCCAAAAGGCCATGGCAGCCCGCTTGGCCTGGCCGGGGTAGGCCTTGTCGATGGCGATCACGGCCAGCTTGTAACTCAGCCCCTCCATGGGCAGAAAAAAGTCGACGATTTCCGGGATCTGCTGGCGCAGGATCGGCGTGTAGATCCGGTTCAGGGCGATCGCCAGCATCGCCTCTTCCTTGGGGGGCCGGCCGCTGAAGGTGGTGAGGAAAACCGGATTGCGCCGCTGGGTTACGCAGTGGAAGCGCACCAGGGGCGACGCCTCTTCTCCGCCGTAAAAGCCCATGTGGTCGCCGCAGGGACCATCCGGCAGTTCCTCGCCCGGGGTGATCGTGCCCTCAAGCACCACTTCGCTGTGGGACGGCACTTCCAGGTTCACGGTTTTGCACTTGGCCAACCGCACCCCTTCGCCGGCATAGAGCCCGGCAAACAGCCATTCGCTCAATTGCACCGGGATGGGAGTGGCGGCTGCCATCACCAGCAGGGGGTGAACGCCGATGGCCACGGCTACCTCCAGCTTTTTGCCCATCTCGGCGGCCTTGCGCAGGTGCCTGGCCCCACCCCGCACACTCAGCCAGTGCACGGTCATGGTGTTGATCGATTGCCTCTGCAGGCGGTAGACGCCCACATTGGGCACCCCGGTTTCAGGGTCTTTGGTGATCACCAGCCCCAAGGTGACCACCCGGCCCGCATCCCCTGGCCAGGGCCGCAGCAGCGGTAGGGCATCGAGATTCACCTGGTCCCCTTTGAACACCTCCTGGTGACAGGGGGGGGTGAGGTCCAGGTCTGGCCGGGCCTTGAGCAGGTCAAACAGGACACTGCCAAAGCGCGTTACCTCCTTGAGGCCCTTGGGCGGGCGCGGTTGCTGCAGCAGGGCCAGCCGCTCGCCAAGGGTTTCGAGCTCCTGGGGCTCTTCCATGCCCATGCTCCAGAGCACCCGCTCCACGGTGCCCAGCAGGTTGACCGCCACCGGCATCGGGCTGCCGATCACGTTCTCAAACAACAGGGCCGGGCCGCCCATGGCAAGCACCCGGTCGGCGATCGCCGCCAGCTCCAGATCGGGATCCACCGGCGCAGTGATGCGGCGCAGTTGGCCCCGGGCCTCCAGGAGCGCAATGAAGCCCCGCAAATCACGGCGGCTGCGCTGGGGGATCGCCGGGGCTGGCATCAGGGTTGATCAGTGGTTCCTACTGTGGCGCACCCTCCCATGGCTGCGCCCGTGCAGATCTCCTACTTCGCCACGTCAGAAACGGTGCCCCAGGTGCTGCCCCCTGCTGAGGGTGGCCCCGATGCGGCGGTCGTGATTGACGTGCTGCGGGCCACCACCACCATTGCCTTTTCCCTGGAGCAAGGGGCTGAGGCCGTTGAGGCTTTTGCCGATCTTTCCAAACTCGAAGCCGCGGCAAGTGCTTGGCCTGAGCCAGTCCGGTTGCGGGCTGGTGAGCGCGGGGGCAAGCGCATTGATGGCTACGACCTGGGCAATTCACCTGTGGTGATCACGCCTGAGTTGGTTGCTGGCAAGCGGATTTTCATGAGCACCACCAACGGCACCCGATCCTTGGCAGCGGTGAAAGCCGTGCCGTTGCTGCTCACCGCCTGCCTGCCCAATCGCAGTGCCGTGGCCCGTCGGCTTTGGGAGAAGGGCTGCGAAAGGGTATGGATCGTGGGCAGTGGTTGGGAAGGCGACTATTCCCTCGAAGACAGCCTGGCGGCCGGTGCCGTGGCCGATGGCTTGCTTGCTATTGGAACTGCAACCCAAAGGCCGGCCCGCATCGCCAACGATGAGATGTATGTGGCGTTAGCGGTTTGGCACCAGTGGGCCAACGACACCGAAGGCTGCCTGCGCGCCGCCAGCCATGGCCAGCGGCTGATGGGCATTGGCAACCACGATGCGGATTTTGCCTGCTGCGCCGCCGTCGACACCCTGGCGATCGTGCCCTTCCAGGCCGAGCCAGGCGTGTTGAAGGCCAGCTAGGCAGTTCCCTTACAGTTAAGCCAACGGTTTTGGGGTTGCGGTGGGCAGTTTTTTGGCAGCAGCGGTGCAGCTCACCAGCACCTCCAATCCCGATGCGAACTTCGCCGCCGCCGAGGAGCAAATTGAACTGGCGGCCCGCCGGGGGGCCGAGTTGGTGGGCCTGCCCGAAAACTTCGCCTTCATGGGCGAGGACGCCCAGCGCCTCGAGCTCGCGCCAGGGCTGGCCGAACAATGCAGCCGCTTCTTGGTCACGATGGCCCGCCGCTATCAGGTGACCTTGCTAGGGGGCGGCTTCCCCGTGCCTGCGGGCCCAGGCCAGACCTACAACCGGGCCGAACTGGTGAGCCATGAGGGTCAGGTTTTGGCCCAGTACGACAAGATCCACCTCTTTGATGTGGACTTGCCCGATGGCAATACCTATCGGGAGTCGGCCACGGTGAAGCCCGGGGATGCCTTGCCCCCCGTGGTGGATGTGCCGGGGCTTGGCCGGATCGGCCTCTCCATTTGCTACGACGTGCGCTTCCCCGAGCTCTACCGCCACCTGGCAGCCCAGGGCGTGGATGTGCTGATGGTGCCCGCCGCCTTCACGGCGTTCACCGGCAAGGACCACTGGCAGGTGCTGCTCCAGGCCCGGGCGGTGGAGAACACTGCCTACGTGGTGGCACCGGCCCAGACCGGCCTCCATTACGGCCGGCGCCAGAGCCATGGCCATGCCCTGGTGATCGATCCCTGGGGAACGGTGCTAGCCGATGCCGGGGTGGCTGTTGGCTTGGCCGTAGCCCCCGTTGACCCGGGCCATGCGGATCGCGTTCGCGCCCAGATGCCCAGCCTCAAGCACCGCCGGCCCGTGCTGTTCTAAGCTGTTGATGCGCCCGTTGCCCCCGCTTGCCAGGCTGGGCCAAAGGCTCCCTCTGGCGCGTCTCCTGTTGGCGCCACTGCTGCTTCTTGGCGTGGTTGGCGGGCAGCCAGGCTGGGCATCGAGTTTGGTGGCCTGGCGTTTGAGCCGCCAGGGCCTCGAGCTCAAAACGATCCCCGATGTGCAGCTGAAGGCCTACCTGCAGGCCGGATCCGCCGGCCAAGGCCCGAAGGTGTGGGTGGATTTTCCGGGGCAACCCTCCCGAACCCGCAGCCTGGCTGGTACCTCACCGGTGCGGGAAGTTCGCATTGGTCGGCCGACGTCCGACACCACCCGGCTGGTGGTCGAATTTGCCCCAGGCACCGAATTGGACCCCCAGGAGCTTCGGCTCGTGGGCACATCCCGGGATCGCTGGCGGATGGAGTTCAAGAGCCTCGCCAAGAGCTTCGGCAGGGTCTTCGGCACTGGCCCAGGCACTGGTTCAGGTAATGAACCAGTCCTGGTCCTGGGGGAGGGCGACTTTGATGCGCCCACTGGGCTGATCCCGCGGCTGGAGCCCCAGGTGATCACTGGAACCCTGTTTCCAAGTACCTCGTATCCGACGTCCTCGGCGCCCCTGTCGCCGAGCGGCCTGCCGGTGGTGCCAGTTGGCCGCTACAAGGTGGTGATTGATCCCGGCCATGGCGGACCTGATCCAGGGGCCGTGGGGATTGGGGGTCTGCGGGAAACCGATGTGGTTCTCGATGTTTGCTTGCAGGTGGCGCGGCTGCTTCAGGCCCGGGGTGTGCAGGTGCTGATGACGCGCACCACGGAGGTTGATGTGGATTTGCCGCCCCGGGTCGCCCTGGCGAATAGCAGCCGGGCCGATGCCTTTGTGAGCGTGCATGCCAACGCCCTCAGCCTGTATCGCCCCGATGTGAATGGCATCGAATCCTTCTATTTGCAGGAGGCTGGCCGCCCATCGCGAAATCTGGCCGCTGCGCTGCAGCAACAAATGCTCTCGATTTCGCCCGGGAGCCCCGATCGGGGTGTTAAGCCTGCCCGGTTTTTCGTGATTCGCCGCACGGTGATGCCTTCAACCCTGGTGGAAATGGGATTTGTCACCGGTGCCCTCGATGCCCCCCGGCTGGCCGATGCGCCGTACCGGCGGCGGATGGCCCTGGCCCTGGCGACGGGCATCCTCAATTTTCTTCAGGCCCAGTGATGGCAACCCCAGAGGGCCAGAGCCCAGCCATCCCCCATCCCCCAGGCACCCTGCTGGTGGGCCTGTTCGATAGCGGCCTGGGGGGCCTCACCGTGCTGCGTCGCGTGCACGAGGCCTATCCCCATACCCGCTGCCTCTATTTGGGCGATACGGCCCGGGTGCCCTACGGGCAACGCAGCGTGGAGGACATCCGCGCCATTGCCGCCGAGGTGGTGCATTGGTTGCGGGGCCAGGGTGTGGGGGTCCTGGTGATGGCCTGCAACACATCCAATGCCCTGGCCCTGGATGTGGCGGTGGCTGAGGCCGGTGTGCCCGTGGTGGGCTTGATCGACAGTGTGGCGGCCCAGATTCAGAGCGATCGGGTGGGCGTCCTGGCGACCCCGGCCACCGTGGCGAGCGGTGCCTATCGGCGCTCGATCCAGGCCTGTCGGCCCCAGGCCCAGGTGCTTGAGGTGGGCTGTCCAGCCTTCGTGCCCTGGATCGAAGCCGGTGATCTGGAGGCCCCCGAATTGCGGGAAGTCGCCCAGGAGTACCTGGCGCCGTTGATCGCCGCAGGCGTGGACACCGTGGTCTTGGGCTGCACCCACTACCCCATGCTGCGGCCCTTGCTCCGTTCCCTTCTCCCGGCTGGGGTCACCCTGCTCGACCCTGCCGAGGCAGCGGTGCAGCGCCTTGGCCCCCTGTTGGCCAGCCTGGGTGATGCCCCGGAGGCCGATTTGGCCTTGGATGCCGTGATCCCGGCCCAGCAGCGATCCCGTCTTTGTGTCACCGGTTGTCCGGAGGCCTTTGCCGCTGGGGCCAGTGGGTGGCTGGGCCATCGCCCCAGCGTGAACCAGGTGGACCTGCGGTCCGCCGGCCGGGCCTTCTAGGATCCGATCACAGCGGAGGTGTTGTGGCAACGGTTGCTGAGCTGCTACAGCCCGTTGAGGCTGATTTAGACGCCCTCTTGGCCGATCTGCGCAGCCTGATCGGCGCGGGTCATCCGATTCTCCAGGCCGCCGCAGAGCACCTGTTTGCCGCCGGTGGCAAGCGTCTGCGGCCGGGCATTGTCTTGCTGATCTCCAGGGCGATCGCCCCCGACGGCGACCTGGGCCCTCGCCACCGGCGCTTGGCCGAAATCACCGAGATGATTCACACCGCGTCCCTTGTCCATGACGACGTGGTGGATGGGGCGGCCACCCGCCGGGGGGTGGATACCGTCCACAGCCGCTTCAACCACAGGGTGGCCGTGCTGGCAGGCGATTTCCTGTTTGCCCAGGCCAGTTGGCACTTGGCCAACCTCGATGACCTCGACGTGGTGAAGCTGCTTTCCCGCGTGATCATGGATTTGGCCGATGGCGAAATTCGCCAGGGGTTGTTCCGCTACGACACGGGCCAGAGCTTCGAAACCTATCTCGAAAAAAGTTATTGCAAAACCGCCTCATTGATCGCCAATAGCACCCGGGCCGCAGGGGTTTTGAGTGGCCTGGAGAGCGAGAAACTCGATGATCTGTACCGCTTTGGCCGCCAGTTGGGTCTGGCCTTTCAGGTGGTGGATGACATCCTCGATTTCACCGGGAGTGATCAACAGCTGGGCAAGCCCGCTGCCAGTGATCTGGCCTCCGGTTATCTCACGGCCCCGGCCCTGTTTGCCCTGGAAGAGCGGCCTGCCCTGGCCGGCCTGATTGAGCGGGAATTCAGCGAAGCGGGTGATCTCGAGCAGGCTCTGGAGTTGGTGCGGGGCTGCGAAGCCATCCCCCGGGCCCGTGCCATGGCGGAAGGCTTTGCCCATGAGGCTGCCGAAACCTTGGCTTGGCTTCCCCCCTCGGAGCCCCGCAGTGCCCTGCGCGCCCTGCCGGATTTCGTCCTCAGCCGGCTCTATTAGCCCAATCGAGCTAAAGCTCTACCCCTTGCCTGATCGCTCTAGCTAGAGCGTGATCTCTTCCAGGCTCCCTAAAAACAGGGTGATGCCCGGATAGGCATCGGATCGGCTTTGGCCATGGAGATGGTCGGGCGGCACCACATACACCTGGCAGCCCGCGGCCAGGGCGGCCTGGGCCCCGGCCGGGGAATCCTCAAAGGCCCAGCAGGCTTGGGGATCAACGGCCAAGCGGGCTGCTGCCAGCAAGAACACATCCGGCTCCGGTTTGCCGGCGGTTAGTTCAGGATCATCCCCATGCACCCGGGTGCTGATGCCCTTCAGCCAGGGGTGGGGTTCGGCCTTGAGGGCCACGGCATCCTTGGAGCTGCTTGTGGCAAGGGCCATGGGGATGGCCAGGGCTTCACAGCGGGCGACCAGGGCCATGGCCCCCGGTGTGGGCTTGGCGTGGATCAGTAGGGCTTCAGCGATCGGTTGGCGCACGGCCAGCAGGGCTTCTCGGCTGGGTTGGGAAAGCCCCTGGTCGCCAATCCAGTCGATCACTTGCTCGGCGCAATCACCCCTGCGCCGGCCCCGCAGCTGCAGGAATTGCTCGGGTAGGAGATTGCAGCCGAAGTGTTCGGCGGCGGCTTGCCACGCCCTGGCGTGCAGCGGCTCCGTGTCGAGCAGCAGCCCATCGAGATCAAAGAGGCAGGCGGCGGGGAGGGCCATACCCACCCATCCTGCAAGAGCGCCTGCCCCGCCCCGCATTCAGCGCTTGAATGGGCCCATCCCACCAGCAGCACCGGTTGAGTCCATGAGCGAGGCCGCCAGCCCCAAAGCCGACAACCCCACCATTGAATCGGTGTTGCAAGAGCAGCGGGTTTTCCAACCGCCCGCCTCTTTGGCGGCCACGGCCCGGATCAACTCGATGGCGGCCTATCAAGACTTGGCGGCCAGGGCCGAGTCCGATCCCGATGGCTTTTGGGGTGAGATGGCCCGCCAGCACCTGCACTGGTTCGAGCCGTTCGACACCGTGCTCGATTGGACCAATCCCCCCTTTGCCAAATGGTTTGAGGGGGGCACCACCAACCTCTCCTTTAACTGCCTGGATCGCCACCTGGATGGCCCCCGGGCTGAAAAGCCAGCCTTAATTTGGGAGGGTGAGCCTGGCGACTTGCGCACGTTCACCTACCGCGAATTGCATCAGCAGGTCTGCCAGGCCGCCAATGCCTTGAAGGCCCTTGGGGTTGGCAAGGGCGATCTGGTGGCCCTGTACATGCCCATGGTGCCGGAGGCCGCCATCGCCATGTTGGCCTGCGCCCGGATTGGGGCACCCCATTCGGTGGTGTTTGGCGGCTTCTCCGCCGATGCCCTGCGGGATCGGCTCATCGATGGCCAGGCCAAGGCGGTGATCACCGCCGACGGGGGCTTCCGCAAGGACAAACCCGTTGCGCTCAAGCCGGCGGTGGATGCGGCCCTGGCCGGAGGGGCGGTGCCCTCAGTGCAGGCGGTGCTGGTGGTGGAGCGGATCAAGAGTGGTGCGGCGATGCAAGCCGGCCGCGACCATTGGTGGCATGAGCTGGTGGGCGCCCAGGGCGCCGATTGCCCCGCCGAGCCCATGGCCAGCGAAGACCGGCTATTTGTGCTCTACACCTCCGGATCCACCGGAAAACCGAAGGGTGTGGTCCACACCACAGCGGGCTACAACCTCTGGGCCCACCTCACCTTCCAGTGGATTTTCGACATCCGCGAGGACGACATCCATTGGTGCACCGCCGATGTGGGCTGGATTACGGGCCACAGCTACATCGTGTACGGCCCCCTCTCCAATGGCGCCACCACGGTGATGTACGAGGGGGCTCCCCGTCCGAGCAAGCCCGGCGCCTTTTGGGAGGTGATTGAGAAGCACAAGGTGACCCTCTTTTACACAGCTCCGACGGCGATTCGGGCCTTCATGAAGAGCGGCCGGGAGGTGCCGGACCAGTACGACATGGGCACCCTGCGAATCCTGGGCACGGTGGGGGAGCCGATCAACCCAGAAGCCTGGATCTGGTACCAACAGGTGATTGGCGGGGGCCGTTGCCCCATCGTGGACACCTGGTGGCAGACCGAAACCGGTGGGGTGATGATCAGCCCCCTGCCGGGGGCCACCCCCACCAAGCCGGGATCGGCCACCTTGCCCCTGCCAGGCATCGTGGCCGACATCGTCGACCACGACGGCAACTCCCAAGGGCCCGACCAGGGGGGCTACCTGGCGATTCGTCGGCCTTGGCCCGGGATGATGCGCACCATCCATGGCGATCCAGACCGCTTCCGCAAGAGCTATTGGGAGGAAGTGCGCCCCGCCGATGGCTCCTCCCTCTATTTCTCCGGTGATGGCGCCCGCCGGGACAGCGACGGCTACTTCTGGGTGATGGGCCGGGTCGACGACGTCATCAACGTGTCGGGCCACCGCCTGGGCACCATGGAGATTGAATCGGCCCTGGTCAGCCACCCAGCGGTGGCTGAGGCGGCGGTGGTGGGCCGACCCGATGACCTCAAGGGAGAGGCGATTGTGGCCTTTGTGACCCTGGAGGTGGGACGGCTGGGCGATGGGGCGCTGGTGGCGGCCTTGCGCAGCCATGTGGGCCAGGAGATTGGCGCCATTGCCCGGCCGGATGCCATCCACTTCACCGACGCCCTACCCAAAACCCGGAGCGGCAAAATCATGCGCCGCATCCTGCGCTCCCTCGCCGCAGGCGAGGAGGTAACGGGCGATACCAGCACCCTTGAGGACCGCTCGGTGCTGGAAGCCCTGCGGGTTTAAGCCCCAGACCACTGGCCAATCAAATCCGCCAGACGATCCACGGCGCGCTGCTTGGCGGGGTCATCCGCCCAGCTGCCGAGGAGGTTCTGGCGCAGCCCGGCACTGGCCGGGGTGAGGTGGTCGCCGGGCAACTCCCTGAGCTCGGAGGCATCCTCCGGCCTCGATTGCAGGGCCCCGAGCAGGCGGGAGCTTTGGTCGATGCCGTCGCGGTTAAAGCGCACGAGCAGGTTGCGGGGTTGGAGGTAGCTGGTTTCCACCTGCAGCAAGGTTTCCTGGGGTGATGGGCTGAACTCACTGCGGAAGCCAAATTGTTGGCCCATCTCCGCCAGGAGCGGAACCGATCGTTCGGCTGAAAAGTTGTTGAAGCTCAGGGCCGCCAGGCCGTCGCAGCCCCTGCCGCCATCGGGGGCGAGCAAGTGGAGCTTGCAGCCCAGGCTGTGGCCGAGCCGGAGGCAGGGGCGGCCCTCCGGGTTGGGGAGCTGGCTGCGCAGGCTGCGGAATTGGCGCCAGGCCGCATTGGCCTGTCCCTGGTGGTCAAAGCCCGGCACGTAGCTCCAGGTGGCGATCTGCCAACCCCGCAGGGCCAAGGCCTCCAGGAGGCGTCGATAGCTCAGTTGGGGTTTGGCAGCCAGGTAACTGCCCCCAATGAATTGGATGAGCCCTTTGATCTGTCCTTGGTTCTGCCCGTGGCTCGGGTGATCGCCATCGGGATGGTTGGAGGGGGCCAGGATCCACAGATCCCCCTGTTGCCGCCAGCGGGCCATGGCCATCAGGCCCGCAGGGTTTGCAGGGCAGCCTTGGCCTCCCGCAGGTGGGCAGGCCCGTCCAGCAAGTTGTTGAAGATGTGGCGAATCACGCCGCTGCCATCGATCACGTAGGTGACCCGCCCAGGCAGGAGGCCCAACACACTCGGTACGCCAAAGGCCTTGCGCAGGCCATTGGCCTGGTCCACAAGCAGGGGGTAGGGCAGTTGGTGGCGGGTGGCAAAGCGCTGGTGGCTGCCGGCATCGTCGCCACTGACGCCCCACACCTCAGCATCCAGGGATTGCAGCTCGGCGTAGTTGTCACGGAAGGCGCAGGCCTCCATGGTGCAGCCCGGGGTGTCGTCCTTGGGGTAGAAGAACAGCACCAGGGCTTTGCCGTCCAATTGGTCGCTGCGGCGCTCGGTTCCGTTTTGATCGCGCAGGGCAACCAAGGGGGCCCTATCTCCAACGGCAAGGGGCATGGCGGCAGCTAGGGGCATCGAAGGGTGTTGGCTTGCAGCCTAGGCAGCGGGTTTGCCCTGGTGGCCCGGATTTATTTGGTGGTCTGGTTTTGCCTTGGTGGACTGGATTTGACTTGCCCCTTGCATCACCTGGGACCATGGGGCAGTGCTTGGGGGCTCCGATGGGAGAACAGCCCGATCTTTGGCAGCAGAACGACCTACTTGGCTTGATGGCGCCCCCACCGGCTGCGGTCGAGGGCTTGGACCACCAGCCCGATCCCCAGCCCAACCCCGCGCCAGTCGCTCCAGCTCCAGTTGCAGCGCCCGCTCCAGCTCCAGCGCCAGTTGCGGCGCCCAAACTTGAATTGCCGGCCTTGGCGCCCCGCCACCAGAGCCTGGCGAAGGCGGCACCAGAGGTCCTGCTGATCATCGACACCGAGACCACGGGCCTCGATCCCGGCCATGGCCAGTGCATTGAAGTGGGGGCCGTGCTGTTTCACGTGGCCAGCCGCGCGCTGTTGGCCCAGGTGTCGTTTCTGCTCCCCGCCTCCCGCAATCCAGCCCAGCACGTCAATGGCATTGCGGCTGAGGTCACCCAGCTTCCCCAGCCCTGGCAGGCAGGCCTGAGCTGTTTTGAGGCCATGCTGGATCGGGCCGATGCGGTGCTTGCCCACAACGTGGCGTTTGATCGCCAGTGGTTTGGCATTGGGCCCCTTCCCGCCATCGAGAAGCCTTGGATTTGCTCGATGGCCGATATCCAATGGCCAGCCGATCGGCACCTGCGCCCAACCCCGTCGGTGCGGGATCTGGCTTTGGCCTACGGGGTGCCTGTCTGGGCAGCCCACCGCGCCCTGACGGATTGCATCTATTTGGTGCAGGTCTTTGAGCGCTGCGGTGATCTCGAGGAGCTTTTGGCCGCGGCCCAGGAACCCCGTCAACTGTTTCGGGCCAAGCTCTCCTATGCGGAACGCCACCGGGCCAAGGAGGCGGGCTTTCGCTGGAACGATCCGGTGGCAGGGGCGTGGAGTCGCCGGCTGAGTGATCGCGAAGCCCTGGCCCTGCCATTCCCCGTGCAGCCCGTTGAGGCGGCTTAGGGATCGGACCCGGTTTCCTGATTGGGCCTCGGGCGGGTGCCACAAAAAAACCGGCTGGGGGAGCCGGTGGAAAACGAAATGAACTGTGGAAATTGACCGTTAAATCGGAGCGACAGGATTTGAACCTGCGACCCCCACTACCCCAAAGTGACTGGCAATGATTGAAAACCATTGCTTTGACTTGCTTTAAGTATTTGACTTTCTCTCTCTTCACTAGTTCTTCACTAGGTAAGGCGGGGTGTTAACGGCTTTGTGCATGGCTTCAGATCTCAGCCCT
>CANHGA010000026.1 GCA_947460085.1 Synechococcaceae cyanobacterium | reverse complement strand
TACGAGAAAATTCTTGAATTGGTCAACCGCAAGGTGCTGCTCCCTCCCCTGGGATTGGTGACCGTGGCGGCCCTGCTCCCCCAGCACTGGGAGATGAAGCTGGTTGACCGCAATGTGCGCGAAGTAACTGAGGCCGAGTGGGCCTGGGCAGAGCTCGTAGTGATCTCCGGAATGATCGTGCAAAAGGCCGACATGGCTGCGCAGATCGCTAAGGCCAAGGCCCTGGGCATTCCCGTGGCCGTTGGTGGCCCCTTTGCCAGCTCGACGCCGGATGCCCCCGAACTGGATTTAGCTGACTTCAAAGTTCTCGACGAGGGTGAAATCACCCTGCCGATGTTCATCGAAGCCTTGGAACGGGGGGAGAACGCTGGCCGCTTCAGCTCCGACGGGGTGAAGCCTGACGTCACCGGCACCCCGATTCCCCGCTTTGACCTGCTCGAGCTGCCGGCCTATTCGGAAATGTCGGTTCAGTTCTCCCGGGGATGCCCCTTTCAATGTGAGTTCTGCGACATCATCGTGCTGTATGGCCGTAAGCCCCGCACCAAGAATCCCGAGCAATTAATCGCAGAGCTTCAGTATCTCTTCGACCTGGGCTGGCGCCGTTCCGTCTTTTTGGTGGATGACAACTTCATTGGCAACAAGCGCAACGTGAAGTTACTCCTGCCGATGCTGAAACAGTGGCAGATCGACAACGGCTATCCCTTCAGCTTTGCAACGGAAGCCTCCGTCGATCTGGCCGCCGACGACGAACTGATGACCATGATGGTGGAAGCCCGCTTTGAAAGCGTCTTCCTGGGTATT
The DNA here is from genome assembly GCA_947460085.1 of Synechococcaceae cyanobacterium. GTDB lineage: Bacteria > Cyanobacteriota > Cyanobacteriia > PCC-6307 > Cyanobiaceae > Cyanobium_A. The sequence goes on along the minus strand of CANHGA010000026.1, from coordinate 13,490 downwards.
GAAACCCCCGATGAGGCCAGCCTGGCCACGGCCGGAAAACTGCAAAACACCCGCAGCTCCCTCGAAGATTCGGTCAACAAAATCACCTCCTACGGCCTCCGGGTGATGGCCGGATTCATCATCGGTTTCGATGGAGAAAAGCAAGGCGCTGGCAGCCGGATCGTGGAGTTCGTCAGCCGCACGGGTATTCCCCACGCGATGATGGGCATGCTGCAAGCCCTGCCAAATACGGCCCTCTGGCACCGACTGGAGCGGGAAGAGCGGCTGATCCAGGCCACAGCAGCAGCCAAAGGAGTCAACCAAACCAACCTGCTCAACTTTGTGCCGACGCGGCCCATCCGCGACATTGCCAACGAATACGTGGATGCCTTTGCGGCGCTCTACGAACCCAATGCCTACATCGATCGGGTGTACAGCTATTTCCTCAAGCTGCCCCCCCAGAGATACAAGGAATTTGTCATTCCCGAAAACCGCAAAGAAGCCCGCGGCACCGACTGGACCGATCTCAGGGCCCTGGCCACGGTGGTGTGGCGCCAAGGCTTCAAGCGGGACACCCGTTTCCGCTTCTGGAAGGCCCTAGCCGGCATGGCTCGCCACAATCCCAAGCGCTTTAAGGGCTTCGTTTCGATCCTCGCCCACAACGAGCACTTCCTGGAATACAGGGCAATCGTTCGCCAGGAAATTCAAGAGCAACTCGCCAATCTGCCGCCCGAACCCCCCAAGGCACCAGTCGCCCCAACCCGCGAATTGCAACCGGCGTAAGGCTCAATCCTGCACATACTCCAGACCCTGCTCCAGGCACCATTCCGCCTTCTGCAGTTCCCGTCCTAAATAAAGGGCGTGATCCAGCCGGGTCACCGGGTGGGGACCTTCTCCTTCGGTGAGGGCGATGCCGAGCTCCTTGGCGCTACGGCCGCGAAACACCGCCAACGGCTGCCTGGGGCCAGCTCCTTTGCAGCGCAACACCTCACCGGTTTCCGGATCGGTGGCGAGCCCCCGGTCATCAATGCCGTTGCCGTAGTGCTCCACCACAAGCTGGGCAGCCGCCACGTCGAGCTTGATCAGCACATAGCCCCCAGGGTCGAGGGCAATGAAGCGCTGGGAGAGGCGGTCATCCAGCTGCTGGCGGACGCGGGGCTTCAGGGAAGGTTGAACCTGGGACATGGGGTGGATCGTAGGAAGCCGTGAAGGGCAGCTCCGCATTCACCGCCTCAATCTCCAAGCCCATCTGGACATTGGCCTCCGGTAGCCAGCGCCGCAGGATGGCGTCGAACTGGGGCTCAAACCAGCAATGCAGGCTGGTGCGCGCCTCCGCGACAAAACCCCGCCGCCGCTTGTGGGCGCCGCCAGCACCTGGGTCAAAGCTGGTGATCCCCCGTCCGATGGCCCAGGCAATGGGGGCGTAATAGCAAACCTCAAAATGGAGACAATCAATCTCCTCATCGCTTCCCCAATAACGGCCCCAGAGTTGGTTGGCGTTGTGGACACACAGCGACATCGCCACCGGCTCGTTCGGATCACCCCGGTGGGCACTGAACAGCACCAGGCTGGAGCGCAGCTCTTGGGATGCCGCAAGAAAAAAGTCGTGGGTGAGATATTTGCTTCCCCACTGGCCCCAACGGCTGCAGTGCTGGGCATAAAAGTCGTGCATGCGGTCGACCATGGCCGAGGGGATGGCCGCCCCCACCAGGGGGGTCACCTCCAGGCCCGCCGCGGCCACCGCCTTGCGTTCGCGCTTGATGTTGCGCCGCTGGTTGGCGTTAAAGCTGGCCAGATAGCCCTCGAAGGTGCTGAGCCCTGGATTGGTCCAGAGCCCCTGTTGGTTGACCCAGGGCGCCCAGCCTGCCGCTTGGGCGCGGGCACCCCAAACCGGATCCACATACAAGAAATTGCAGCTCAGGATCTGGTTCTGGCGGCAAAACGCCCTTACATGCTCAAGCATCAACACCGTGAGGGCCGCGGGATCTTCCCCGGGCGCAAACAAAAAGCGATAGCCCTGCACCGGACTCAACGGGCTCATCCCCACAAGCTTGGGGTAGTAACGCAGCCCTAATTGGCCAGCGAGCTGGGCAAAACTCTGGTCAAAAACAAACTCGCCATAGCTGTGGCCCTTGAGATAGAGGGGGGCCGCCGCCACCAGCGTGGCGCCCCGCCACAGGCCGAGATGACAGCTCTGCCAACCCTGCCTGGGCACGATGCTGCCACTGGTCTCAAGGCGGTGCAGCCAGCGCCAGCGAAAGAAGGGCAGGGCACAGCTGCCGGGCCCAACATCCTCCCCATCGCCCAGCAATCGATCCCATTCGGCCTCCGAAAAGTCGGCCATCGACTGGTGCCAGCGGACCTGCAACTCAGCCATGGCCCCCAGGATCCAGCAAGAGGATGACTCGGCAGCGTGAAGCAAAACTAACCAGAGTGTTGGGGCCCCGGTGCGCCGCTTGCCATGCCCCTCTCCAGCCGCTGGCTGCTTGGCGTCCTGGCCTGGGCAAGCCTGCAGGGCCCTGCCCAAGCTGGCCTACTCCTGCCCGTGCTGCAGCTCATGCGGCCCCAGCTGGAGAGTCGACTGGCCCGGGTGTGTGTCGAAACAGCCTCGGGGGGCAAGCCAGAACTGGAAGCCAAGCTGCAAAGCCCCTGCCAGCAGCTCGCCAAACCCACCAGCCAATGCCTGGTGGAGGAAACCGATGCCACGGGCCAAAGCCTGGGGGTGCTGATGGAGGTGATCCAAGGCAACTTCGGCAGCGTGAGTGAAACCGTGGTGAAGCGCTGTTTGGCAAAAATGCTGGGCCTGCCGGCCGAGACCCTCAAGGACGTGCCCTTGCGGGAGCTGGCCCAAAGCTTCAAGAAAGCCCGCAGCTAGGGGCCATGGCGTGCGTAACGCAGCATCAGCTCATCACCGCCTAATGGGCGCGACTCCTGGAGCCGCCAATGGGAGCGAGCAAAGGCCTCCTGCAGGGGCACCCAGCTGTGGGGCCCACCCAGCACCTGGGGGCACAGGGTGAGCTGCAGCTCATCGATCAGGGCTTCGCGCAGCAAGCAGGCCGCCAAGCGGGCTCCGCCCAGCACCAGCAGTCGCTCCAAGCCCTCGGCGGCGAGGCCGGAAAGCAGGCGGGGCCAAGGCTCTAACGGGAGGTGGCGCTGGAACCCTGGTGCCTGGCCAGGAAGAGGCGCAGCGCTGGCGGGGGCCAACAGCCAGCGATCGATCGGTTGCTGAAAAAAAGGCAGCCGGGCAGGGATCCGGCCCGAACGACTCACCACCAGGGCGGCGGGCTGGGGCGGGCAGCCGGCCAAATGGCGTTGCTCCAGCAGATCTGGCGCGTGGATCAAACAGGTGCTGCCATGGAGCCGCAGGGTTTCGGCACCAATCAAGCAGCCATCCGCCCAGGCCAGGGCTTCCTCCAGCACCCGGCGATCACCAGAGCCGCCCAGCTGGGCAGCCCCGCCCTCCGCCGGAGCGAGGCGACCATCCAGGCTCACCGCCAAGGCCAGGCGCAGCTGGGGGGCCGGCACCTGGCTCAACCGGCGACCAGGGCCTCCAGGACGGCAGGAACCATCTCGAGCTGGGGCGATTCGGCAAACACTTCGGCGGCGTTGTTGGGGCTCTCCTGGACACGCACCTTGTGGAGCCGGGCACCGGTGGCCGCGATCGGTGCCGTAAGCAAATCGGCAATATGCAGGGCAATATTTTCGGCCGTGGGCACACAGGTGGCAAAGAAGGCCACGTCCTTGTTGAGGAAGGTGTGATCGAAGGGTTCCACCACCAGATCGTCCACCAACTGCTGGAGGACAGCCAGATCGCAGACCATCCCGGTACGGGGATCGATCGAACCGCGCACGGTCACATCGAGCAGGTAGTTGTGGCCATGGCCATGGGGGCGGGCGCACTTGCCGTAGATCGCCTCGTTGTCCTCCTGGGACAACTCGGGCCGCGCCAGGCGATGGGCGGCGGCGAAATGGGTGCGGATCGTGAGGAAGGCTTCCATGGAATCGGCCAGCACATCGGCCCAGAGGTTGGAGGTTTCAAACAGGCGCAGGCCCACCAAGGGCAACTGGGGGGCCAGGCGGCGCCAGATCGCCAGGCAGAGGGCCTCGGTGGTGGGCAGGCATCCCTGGGGGCGGGTGAGGTCAAAGTCGGGCCAGGTCTCGTTGAGAAACCGGAAATCCAACTGGGCCGTCACCTCTGAACGAATGGCGTGCTTGACCTCGGAAAGGTTCAGCACCATGCCATCGGCATCGAGGGGACCGGCCATGGCCACGATCAACTCGTAGTTGTGACCGTGGCCTGGAGCGATGCTGCAGGGGCCAAAGCGGGCCCGGTTGTCGTCGTCGCTGAGTTCAGGCAGCCAGTAGAGATGGCTGGCACTGAAGGTGGCCCGGCGGGTAATCACACAGGGCCGCCCATGGCCATGACTTGGCATTGCCAACCCTCTGAGGCCCTCCATCCTAGAAACGGAAGCTGCAGCCTTGGCGCCCGCAGCCATGACCCCGCCCAGCGATCGTTCCCTGGCCCAACGGCTCGAAGGTCTGAACCTCTATTTGGTGGGGATGATGGGCACCGGCAAAAGCGCCCTGGGCCAACCCCTGGCCGAGGCCCTGGGCTATCGCTTCATCGATGCCGACACCACCGTGGAACAGGTGGCCCAGCGGTCGATTAGCGAGATTTTTGCCAGCGACGGCGAAGCCAGCTTCCGGGCCCTCGAAACCGCGGTGCTCAACCAGATCGCCAGCTGGCATTCCCTGGTGGTCGCCACCGGGGGGGGCGTGGTGACCCGCCAGGAGAACTGGGGCCACATGCGCCAAGGGGTTGTGATTTGGCTGGATGCCCCCACCGGGCTGCTGCTGGAGCGGATCGCCGCCGACCCGACACCGAGGCCCCTCATGCAGCACCCAGATCCGGCGGCGCGCCTGGCCGAACTCCTGGGCGAACGCCAACCCCTCTACGCCCAGGCCGATCTACGCATCGAGCAACAGGGCGAACCCCCTGAACAGGTGGCCGCCATGGTGCTCGATGCCCTGCCATCGATCCTCAAGGAGAGGGCCAGCGCCCCCGAAACCCCGGTGCTTTTGAACAATGCCGATGGGGCCATCACCCAATCCCTGAATTAGGTGGCGCCTTAGGTAGCGCTCCCTGGGGGCTCGAGCCGCACCGCAAACCACTGGATGGCCCGGCCTGGCTCCAGCTCCAGCTCACAGGCGGTTTCCAGCAGCCGCTGGGCCCGCTGCAGGGTGGTGGCCAGCCCGGCGAGATCGGCAGGCACCTGGTCCAGGGCGTCCAGATGGCCCACCAGCCAAGCCAAGGTGTCCTGGGCCGGGAGGATCTGTTCGCGCCCAGCCGGCTCCAGCACTACGTAATGATCGAGTTCCCGAAGCAGGGGATCCGACATTGGTCGCCAAGGTAGTGATGGCAATCCTGGCGCCAACCCGCTCAGGGGCGTTGGCCAGGGCAGGGGCATTGGCCAGGGCAGGAGTGGCCGTTATGGGGCTGCTCATCGGCTTGCTGGCCATGGCAGCCCCCGCCTGGGCTTCAACGCTGGCGGATCGGGCAGGGGCCTGGCCCAGCTGGAGCCTGCCTGCCCCCCTGGAGCGGCCGGGCACCAGCGATCTCACCTACCCGAGCTGGTTTGAAGGCACATGGCAGGTGCGCAGCGATGGGCTGACTTACACGGTGCGCTTCAGCCGGACGGGGGCCGGCGAGGTGGTGGGCGATCGGGCCTTCAACGCCCAGGCCATCGGTGCCGCCCTCCTGGGCGACACCTTGCAGGCCGTGGCCAACGACCCGGCCAATCCCAATCGCCAGATCGCCACGTTCCAGACCCCATCGGGCCCAGCCTTCAGCCTCGAATCCACGGTGGTGGGCAGGCGCCAGGAGCCCCCCGGCCCGACCAGCTTTGAAGCCGACGAACTGGCGCTGCAGGTGCTGCACGGCCCTGGGGATCCCCGGGTGAGCCGGGTGGAAACCCTGAGCCGCTACAAGCTCCAAGCCGATGGCCAGATCAGGGCCGATCAATGGCAAGCCACCTACCCCTCGCCGGCCTACGGGCTTGCTGCCCAGCCCACGGGCACCGACCACGTCGTGCTGAGCCTGCAAAAACTCAGCCCGCGGCCACCTCAGCCAGGATCCGATCCCGCCAGTTGAACAGGGGCTGTAGCAATGGGTGGTCGGCAATGCCGCTCACGCCACACCCTGCCAAAGGCGCCCCACTGCTGGCTGGGAACAACAACAGACCCAGCTGGGCCGCCACCGCCACATCCGCTAACGAAAGGCTGGATCCCACCAAGTAGGGCTGGGCATCGGCCAACACCGCCAACTGCTCCAAGTTGGCCAGCAGCCGTTGGCGCTCCCCAGCGCCGAGCATGGAGTCGAAGGCTTCACCCACACTCCCCATCACCTCGGAGGGCAGGTTGCTCACCAGCTGGCGCAGGGGGCCCGGGGTGGAATCGGGCAGCAGGGCACTACGGAGCACCGGATCGGTGGCTGCCGCCTGCACCAAAGCCAGCCGGCAACCGGCGGCCAAAGCGGTATCGGCCCAGTCTTCGAGCAGCAGCACCCGGGCCCGCTCGCCTGGATCGGCGGGGAGTAGGGCGGGGCTGGGGTGGTGGGCCTCTAGGTACAGGGCGATGGCACTGGAATCGGCGATCACCTCAGAGCCATCCACCAACACGGGAACCTGGCGCTGGCCCGACAGCCGAAACAGGGCCAGCTGGCCCAAACCCGGGGTGACTTCCACCACGGTGTAGGCGAGTCGCTTCACCGCGAGCACAAGGCGCACTTTCTCGCAAAAGGCAGAATGCCGAAACTGGTGCAGTTGCATCGACATCGCCGGCTCAGGCGGGCAGAGTAGCTAGCACGAACAGCCCTTGAGCCCGCCGTCCCTGCATGAAGGACTTCTTCCTCAACGTGACGCGGTACCCGCGCTATCTGGTGGCCTTTGGCCTCGGTGTGGCCAACTCGGTGTTCGAACCCCTCGCCGCCCGGGGCCGCAACCCCGTGACCGCGGTCGCCCTGATTGGAGCCAGCATTAGTGGCGTCATGAGCCTGGGGCTGATCCTGCATGCGATGGTGAACCCCACACCGTTGGCGTAGCCATGGCCCAGAGCCGCAGGGTGGAGCGCGTGGCCTCCATGATCCGCCGCGAAATTAGCGAGATGCTCGTTGGTGGCATCAAAGATGAACGGGTCAGCCTGGGGATGGTGAGTGTCACCAACGTGGAGGTGGCTGGGGATCTGCAGCACTGCAAGATCTTCGTGAGCATCTTCGGCAGCGAGGAGGACCGCAGCGAAGCGATGGCTGGCCTGAAATCAGCCTCACCGTTTGTCAAAGGCGAGCTGAGCCGGCGGCTGAAAATGCGCCGCACCCCCGACCTGCTGTTTGTGCTGGATCGGGGATTGGAGCGGGGCACCAACGTGCTGGGCCTGCTGAACAAGCTCGAAGAGCAGCGCCAGGAGAAAGGGGAACCCCCTGAAGCCAGCGACCTGTGACTGTGGCCTGGAACACCCATGCGTTCTGAACTGGGGCGCCTGATCCCTGAACTCCTGGTGGTCCGCGCCAGCGGATTTCTGGGGGATCACCAGCGCCGCTATCCCCGCTGGGAACTGGCCAACGCCGAGCTCCAAAGCTTGCTGGAGCTTGGTGTTGGGGGCGTCATCCTGCTGGGGGGCAGCTGCGCCGAAGTGGGGTTGCGCACCCAACAGTTGCGCCAATGGGCGGGCCACCCCCTGTTGCTCTGCGCCGATGTGGAGGAGGGGGTGGGCCAGCGCTTTGAGGGGGCCACCTGGCTCGTTCCACCCTTAGCCCTGGGCCAACTGCACCGCAGCGATCCCAAGCGGGCCGTGGCCCTGGCCGAGCGCTACGGCCGCTGCACCGGCCTGGATGCCCGCGCCCTCGGGCTGAACTGGGTGCTGGGGCCCGTGTGTGATGTCAACAACAACCCCGCCAACCCCGTCATCAACGTGCGGGCCTGGGGGGAAACGCCGCAAACGGCCAGCGACCTGGCAGCAGCCTTCACCCGGGGAGTGCAGGCGACGGGCGTGCTGGCCTGCGCCAAACACTTCCCCGGCCACGGCGACACCAGCGTCGATTCCCACCTGGAACTGCCCGTCATCGGTCACGACCGAGAACGGCTCGATGCCGTGGAGCTACCCCCCTTTCAGGCCGTGATCGCCGAAGGGGTGGCCGCCGTGATGACCGCCCATCTGATGCTCAGCGCCCTCGACCCTGAGCGCCCAGCCACCCTGTCTCGCCCCGTGCTGAGCGGCCTGCTGCGCCAGGAGCTCGGGTTTGACGGCCTGATCGTGACCGATGCCCTGGTGATGGAGGCCATCGCCGGGCGCTACGGAGCCGGAGAAGCGGCCGTGCTTGCCCTGGAAGCCGGCGCCGATCTGGTGCTGATGCCGGCCGATGCCCGGGGGGCCTTGGTCGCCATCGAAGCAGCCGTGGCCGCAGGGCGGCTCAGCGAAAGCCAGTTGCGGCGCTCGGCCGAACGGCGGCGGCGGGCCCTCGCCCTGGCCACCACCTCCAGCTCCACTACCGCCAGCGCCACTACCGCCAGCGCCACTACCGCCAGCTCCAACGGGCCTGCGGCGATGCCCAACCCTGGTCGGGCGATGGAACCCGATGGGGCCCTCGCCCTGGAGCTGGTGCAAGCCACCCTGCAGGTCCACGGCGTGCCATGGATCCCCAGGGGCGGCGGGGTGAACCTGGTTCGCTGCGACAACGCCCTCTCCGCTCCCTTCCTGCCCCTCACAGCTCCAGCCCTGGTGATCCCGGAAGCCGCCGGGCTGGCCACCTGCCTGATCGAAGCCCGCAGCCCCTCGCCCTGGAGCGGAGATCCCCAAGCCCCCCTGGCCCTCGACCGACTACCCGAGGGCCCCGTGCTGCTGCAGCTGTTTGTGCGGGGCAATCCCTTCCGCGGCAGTGCCGGTGCGGGCGAGCCCTGGCCCGAGGTGATCCGCCAACTCCAGGCCGCCCATCGCCTGGCAGGGGTAGTGGTGTACGGCAGCCCCTACCTCTGGCAAAGCCTGCAGCCAGCGCTCCATGCAGGGGTGAGCGCCGCCTACAGCCCGGGCCAGATGCCCCTAGCCCAACAGGAGGTGCTGGAGGCGATCATCACCACCAAGCAGTCCAGCCCAAGCGACTTCACCGACTAAAACCTGCCCCGATGTCCCCCAACGCCCCCTTCCTCACTGGCACCTGGTATCCCGTGGCCCGGGTGGCTGACCTGCGGGAGAACCGCACGATCAGCCGTCAGGTGGCCGGGCTGCCCCTGCTCCTCGGGCGGGTGGGCATGCCCTTTGTGCTCGTGGACAGCTGTCCCCACCGGGGCCTACCGCTGCGCTACGGGTCGGTGACAAACGGCCAGGTGCGCTGCAAGTACCACGGCTGGAACTTCGATCTCCAGAGCGGGCGTTGCCTCCACATTCCCTGCCTCACCGACGAACAACGCCGCCAGGGGGTGGGGGAACGGATCGGGGCCCAGGTGCTGCCGTCGCGGGTGTCGGCGGGGCTGCTCTGGGCTTGGCTCGCCCACCCGATGCGGCCGCAGCCCCCCGAAACGGCCGCCAGCGTGCTGCCCGATCCCTTCGATCGGGATCCCGATGTCTACGTGGAGCGCACCTTCCAGTGCAACTTTGACCAGGCGGTGATTGGACTGATGGACCCGGTGCATTTGCCCTTCATTCACACCTCCTGGTGGTGGAAGCAACCGGATCTCCATGCCCTGCAGAAAGAGACCCGGCACTTCTCGCCCCGGGGGATGGGATTCGTGCAAAACGACCACGAGATCCCCAACCCTGCCAAGCCCTACCAATTGCTCGGCATGCCAGTGCGCACCGAGATCGGCTTCGAGCTGCCGGGAGTGCGCATCGAGCTGATTCGCGGCAGCACTGGGGGCGCCTGCTCCCTCACCACCCTGGCCCCCATCGATGCCCAAACCACCCGGGTGCATCAGTGCATTTATTGGACAACGCCCTGGCTGAGGCCCCTACGGGCACCGATCCGGCGGATGGCGCGCCGCTTTATTGATCAAGACCGGCTGGTCGTGGAGCAACAACAGGAGGGGCTGCGCCACAACCCGCCCCTCACCCTGATCGACGGCGCCGACACCCAGGCGAAGTGGTATTTGCGCCTAAAAAAGGAGTTCCAGCGCTCGCTTGAGGCGGCTGAACCCTTCCGCAACCCCCTGGCCCCTGCCACCGTGGAGTGGCTGAGCTGATGGGCCCGATCCGGCTCAGCCTCTCGATGATCGTTCGCGATGAAGCGGAACGGCTGGAGCGTTGCCTGGCTTCGGTGGCCGGCTTTGTCGATGAGATGGTGCTGCTCGACACCGGCTCCCGCGACGCCACCGTGGCCATCGCCGAACGCTGGGGGGCTGCGGTGCACCAGATGGTCTGGCCAGGGGATTTCGCCCCGGCCCGCAATGAGGCCCTCAAGCATGTGCGGGGGGATTGGGTGCTGGTGCTCGATGCCGATGAACTCCTGCAGGAGGAGGCCAAGCAACCGCTCCAGCAGCTGATGGCCCAGCCGGATCTACTGCTGATCAATCTGCTACGCCTGGAGCAGGGCTCCCGGCAATCGCCCTATTCCAGTGTGAGCCGGTTGTTTCGCCGCCATCCGGCCATCCAATGGAGCCGGCCGTACCACTCAATGGTGGACGACAGCGTGCTGGCCCTGCTCGGCCGGGAGCCCCAGTGGCGCATCGCCGACTGCCCCATCCCCGCCCTGCTGCACGACGGCTACCGCCCTGAACTCCTGGCAGCGGGCAACAAGGCCGCCAGGCTGCGCCAAGCCATGGAAGCCGACCTGGCCGCCCGCCCTGGCGATCCCTATGCCTGCGCCAAGTTGGGCAGCCTGGAGGTGAGTGAGGGCCAGCGCCAGCGCGGCATGGCCCTGTTGGAGCTGGGGCTCTCCAACTGCCCCCAGGACGCCCACCCCGAGCGCTACGAACTGCTGCTGCACCTCGCCATCGCCCAGGCCGAGACCGATCCCGGCCAGGCCGCCCAGCTCTACCAAGCCGCCCTGCAGCTTCCCCTGCCGCCCCGGCTCACCCTGGCCGCCCAGCTCAACCTGGCTGCCTTGCTGGTGGAAGCGGGCGCCTGCGGCGACGCCGCCCAGCTTTGCGAGCAGGCCACCGGGGCGGCCCCCGAAGTGGCCCTGGGCTGGTACAACCTGGGCATTGCGGAACGGCAACGGGGCCACCTGCCCGCAGCCACCAGGGCCTATCGGCGGGCCCTGGCCCTGGATCCAAGTTATGCAGAAGCCCAACAAAACCTGGCGGTGGCCCTGCTGCTCTCTGGCGATATCGAGGGCGCCCGCGAGGGCTTCCGGCAGGCCATTGGCCTGCTCAGCCAGCAGGGCCGAAACCAGGAGGCCCAAGCCCTGCACCAGCAGGCCAGCACCCTTGTGAAATTGGAGACCTAGGCCATGACACTCCCCCTGGCCGGTCGCCGCATTGCGGTGACCCGCGCCGAAACCCAACTGGGAGCCGCTAGGCGGTTGTTTGAAGCCGCTGGGGCCGAGGTGGTGGATCTGCCCGCCCTGGTGGTGGGGCCGCCCGATGAATGGGGCCCCCTCGATGACGCCCTGGCGGAGCTGGAGCACTTCCACTGGCTGGTGTTCTCGAGCGGCAATGGGGTGGAGGCCGTGGAGCAGCGGCTGAAGCGGCTGGGCAGCTGCCTGGCCCATCGGCCCAAGAGCCTCAAATTGGCGGCAGTGGGCCGCAAAACCGCCGCCCAGCTGGAAGCCCTGGGCGCCCCTGCCGACTTCATCCCACCGGCCTTTGTGGCCGACAGCCTGCTGGAGCACTTTCCCGCCTCCGGGTGGGGGCTGAGGCTGCTCCTGCCACGGGTCCAAAGCGGCGGCCGCACGCTGCTAGCCGAAGCCTTTGCCGACGCTGGCGCCCGGGTGGTGGAGGTGGCGGCCTACGAAACCCGCTGTCCGGCCGGGCTACCCACCCCAGCGGTGGCGGCCTTGGAGCAGCAACGCCTCGATGCCATCACCTTCAGCAGCGGCAAAACCGTGAGCCACACCTGCCAGATGCTCGAAGCCGCCTATGGCCCCGGTTGGCAGGAGAAGCTCGCTGCCGTGGCGGTGGTGTCGATCGGGCCCCAAACCAGCCAGCGCTGCCACCAGCTCCTGGGCCGGGTGGACGGGGAAGCCGATCCCCACGACCTGGAAGGGCTGGTGCAGGCCTGCTCAGCAGCCCTTAAAGATCGGCCGTCACCAGCTGCCCCCCCTGGCGCAGGGTGAGGCGGCCCCGCTGGCCATCCACCCGCGCCACGGTCCATCCCTGGGGCAACAGGTCCGTACTGCGGCCCCCCACCTGGCCGGCTCGAAGCGTGCCGCTGAGGCTGCCGAACTGCACCAACGCTTCTGCCTGCCCGCCGCCGCGCACCACGCCGCTGAAGCGAAATCCCTGGGGCAACCCCGTGGACTGGGGCGCAGTCCCCGCTGGGGGGGAGAAGGGCGCAAACGGATCCAAGCGGCCAATCCTCACGGCAGCCACCACCTGTTGGGGAGTGAGCAAGGGATTGAACCCCTGGGGAAGGGTCTTTGCTGGGGACAGAGTCTTTCCTGTGGACAGAGTCCCTCGCGGCGAAGGAGTCCCTGCCGCTGGCGCTTGGGCCAGTTCTCCTGAAAGGGCACCGGGAGAAGGCTCAGAGACGTCCGTCGGAGCCGAGGCCTGATTACAGCCCGTCAGCAACAGCAGCAGCAGCAGCAGGGCCGGGATGGCGGGTTTCGACAAGGTCGCGAAAACGGTCAAGGTTGGCCTGGAGTTCCTTGGTCACAATTCCCCCCAGGATGCTGGGTTCCATCAGCGGTGCCAAGACCCCGGGCAGCTCGTAGCTGACGGTGAGCTTCACCGCCGTTTGGGTGGGGGTTTGGACGTAGAAGCGAACCGCCCCTTTGGTGGGTAGCCCACCCACCGACTCCCAGTGCAATTGCTGGGCCTCGACCCGTTGGGTAATGCGGGCCTTCCAGTGGAAGCGAAACCCCTGGGCCGACAGGGTCCAATCGGTGAGGTCGGGGTCGTCGAGGGTGGTGACCGATTCGATCCAGCGCATCCACTGGGGCATGGCCTCCAGATCGCTCCACACCTCCCAGACCTGATCCACGGGGGCCTGGATCTCGGTGGTCACACTGTGTTCCAGCCAACGGCCCATGGGAAGTGCTCAGGAAGTGGCTTGGTTGGCAGCGAGCTGCACGGGCTGATCAAGGATCACAGCAGCCGCCAAGCGGCCACTCATCGTGGCACCTTCCATCGAATCGATGTAGTCCTGCTTGGTGTAGCTGCCGGCCAGGAAGAAGTTGGCCATGGGGGTGCGCTGTTCCGGGCGGTAGGGATCCATGCCAGGGGCCTCGCGATAGAGCGACTGGGCCAGCTTGACCACGTTGCTCCAAACCAGCGTGAGATGGCGCGCGGAAGGGAACAGGGCCCGCACCTGGGCGTCGGTGGCGGCCACGATGTCCTCGGTCTTCTTGGGAATCCAAGGATCGCCGG
>CANHGA010000025.1 GCA_947460085.1 Synechococcaceae cyanobacterium | reverse complement strand
TGACGCAGTTGCCGAGGATCACGGGAACCCCCATCTCGCGGCAGAGGGTGGCCAGATCGAGGGTGGCCTGGCCTTCCGGACCGATGTGCTCGGTGCTGACCACGGTGGCCTGCACAAAGAAGAGGTCAGCACCGGCTTCGGCGATGGCCTTGCCGAATTTGAGGGCCGCAACGGGGGTTGCGCTCACGGCGGCGATGCCACCGTTCTGCTTGATTTCGCCAATGCGCTGACGAATCAAGTCTTCCCTGACGGGTTGGCTGTAGAGCTCCTGCATCAAGGGCACAAACTCGTCTTTGCCAACGGCGGCAATGCGATCCAACACGGGGTTGGGATCGTCATAACGGCACTGGACCCCTTCGATGTTCAGCACCCCCAGGGCTCCGAGCTTGGCCAGCTCGACGCACATCGCCACGTCGACAACGCCATCCATGGCGCTGGCAATGATCGGGATCTCCCGGGTTACCCCGCCCAGGGTCCAGCTGCTGTCGGTAATTGCTGGATCCACCGTGCGACCACCGGGAACCAGCGCAATTTCATCGATGCCGTAGGCGCGACGAACAGTGCGGGAGCGACCGAGCTGAATGTCCACCTGAAACTTACGTATTCGAGCTAACCTATCAAGCTGCCTGCGGCCCTTGGCGCTAATGGCGTAGGCGCTGCCAACGCTGGCTGAGCTGGTCGAGCAACGTCTGCCGCTGCTCGCGGCGAAGCAGGGCTGGGGCTCCATGGCGGGTGATCCAGACCAGGGCGGTGAGTTCAAGGAGGCCCGCAAGCAACGGCACCCCTTCCAGGGCGCCCAGCACCCCTGCGTAGAGGCGCAAGACAAACAGGGCTCCGAGCAGCAGGGCCAAGGCCCTCAGCGGCGATTGCAGTTGCTGCCAGAGGGTTTGGGGCGCATCACTGGCGGCCCAGTCGGCAAGCTTGGTTGTGAGCATCTGCCACTCGCCACCGTCTTGGCCGAGATCGCCTTGGCCGAGACCGTCTTGGCTGAGATCGCCTTGGTTTGGATCGCCTTGATGGGGATCGTCCTGGTGGGGATCGTCGAGGGCCATGGTTGCCCGGTCGGCTTGAAAAGTTGAGAGGGAGCTTAGGTGGGGCCTTAGGCCTCAAGCGCCACCAGGGTTGGCCTGGGATTCAAGGGTTGGAGGGGCAGGCTTAAAGGGAAGTGCCCCCTAGTGAGGCGGGTGATCAGCTCTTGGCCGATGGCCGCGGCCAGGCTTGGACTGTGGGCGGGGGAACAGCTGATCGGACGACCTTTGATTTGCAGTTCACCGGCCAGAAGGTCGCTGTAACGGGCCGTTCCCAGGCTGGGTTTCAGTCGCCTTGGGATGGCCAGATCCAGCACGGGGGCTTCCAGGGCGTCGTTGCCGGTGGCGGCCTGGCGAGCCACCGATTCGTTGATTAGGGGCACCGGTGCGGCGATGGCCACCAGCAGGCCAGTGCCGTGACCCTCAAAAAAGCAGGGCCGCACCCACTGGGGTTGGAGGTCGTGCAGGTCCGCGCTGAGGGCGGCCGCACATCCCGGGCTCAGGGCATGGCCCGAGGACTGGCGTTTGACCTTCGGGTTGTGGCCGGTGCCACTGCCCACCACCCAGCCGACGGCCCCACCGACCAGCACGGGGGATCCGGGGCCGAGCAGGGCCAGGCCTGGCATGGTGAGCCCGATGCTGCCGGCACCGCCACAGGAATAGAGCCCGGTGCCGAAGGGCCCCAACAGGGGGCCGTAGGGGCTGGCGGTCAAGCCTTCGGCGCTGCTGGTGGCCACCACCCCGTTTTCGCTAATGCCCCGGTGCAGCAGCAGGCGCCCGGCGGCGATGCGCTCCAGGCTGAGTTCGGTGTGGAGCTCCCGGCGGGGATGGAGGGCCGTCCCGTCGCCAAGGGCAGACAGGGGAACACTTGCTCCGGCAAGCAGGGCCCCGAGAACCTGGGCCCCACCGTGGCGGGCCGGCTCTGCGAGGCCGCCGCCCATGGGCAGCATGAAATCCGTGCTGCCGTGGCCGCAGCCAGCGCTGACCCCGGCCAGTTGGGCGGATCGCAGGCGGATCGGTGGATCCGTCGGACCCAGGCTGAGGTGCAGGCTGGCCTGGTCCGTAAAGCACGCATCGGCGGCCACCACCACATCAGTCAGGGCGTAGGCCTCTTCCAGACCGGCTTGTTCCACCAAATCGCGGAATTCCGCGGCGGCGCGCACCGTCAGCTCGCCCTGCTCCTGACGGTGGCGTAGCTGGGCTTCAGTGCGGATCGGCAGGCTCACGGGGCTCCGAGTTCGGACAAGTGCAGGGGGTGCCGATAAACTGATCGTTGCTTAAGGCGGTCATGCATGGCGGAAACCACCGGACCCGGTAGTTCCGACGAACGGATCATTCAGACCGACCTCCGCAACGAGATGTCGCGCTCCTATCTGGAGTATGCGATGAGCGTGATTGTGGGACGGGCCCTCCCCGATGCCCGCGATGGCCTCAAACCCGTGCATCGCCGCATTCTTTATGCGATGTACGAGCTGGGCCTCACCAGCGACCGGCCCTATCGGAAATGCGCCCGGGTGGTGGGTGAGGTGCTGGGTAAGTACCACCCCCACGGGGATACGGCCGTCTACGACGCCCTGGTGCGGATGGCCCAGGACTTTTCGATGCGCATGCCCCTGATCGACGGGCATGGCAACTTCGGCTCGGTGGACAACGACCCACCGGCCGCCATGCGGTACACCGAATCCCGGCTTCAGTCGCTCACCACCGACGCCTTGTTGGAGGACATCGAGGCCGAAACGGTCGACTTCGCCGACAACTTTGACGGTTCCCAGCAGGAGCCCACGGTGATGCCGGCCCGCATTCCCCAGCTCCTGTTGAACGGCTCGGCTGGCATTGCGGTGGGCATGGCCACCAATATCCCGCCCCACAACCTGACCGAACTGATCGACGGCATGTTGGCCCTGATTGCCAACCCTGAAATCAGCGACCAACAGTTGTTGGCGATCATCCCTGGCCCCGACTTCCCCACCGGGGGGCAGATCCTGGGCCGCCGGGGCATCCGCGAGACCTACACCACCGGCCGTGGTTCGGTGACCATGCGCGGTGTGGCGTCGATTGAAACGGTCGAGGCCAAAGGGCGCCCTGACCGTGATGCGGTGATCATCACCGAGCTTCCATACCAAACCAACAAGGCTGCCCTGATCGAGCGGATCGCCGAATTGGTGAATGACAAGAAGCTCGAGGGGATTGCCGATATCCGGGATGAAAGCGACCGCGATGGCATGCGGATCGTGATCGAGCTGCGTCGCGACGCCTATCCCCAGGTGGTACTCAATAACCTATTCAAACTCACTCCCCTACAAAACAATTTCAGCGCCTACATGTTGGCGCTGGTGAACAGCGAGCCCGTACTGCTCACCCTCAGCAAGATGTTGCGGGTGTTCCTCGACTTCCGGGTCCAGACCATTGAGCGCCGCACCCGCTACCTCTTGCGCAAAGCAGAGGAACGGGACCACATCTTGCTGGGCCTGTTGCTGGCCCTCGACCAGCTCGATCCGATCATTGCCTTGATCCGGGCGGCGTCTGATGCGGCTACAGCGCGCTTGCAGCTCCAGGAGCGCCATGGGCTGAGCGAGATCCAGTCGGACGCGATCCTCCAGATGCAGTTGCGGCGGCTCACCGCCTTGGAGGCCGACAAGATTCGCCTCGAACATGAGGATCTGGTCGCCAAAATCGCCGACTACAAGGACATCCTCGGCCGCCGCGAGAGGGTGCTCGGCATCATTGTCGATGAGCTCCAGGCCATCCGCGCCAAGTACCTATCCCCCCGCCGCACCGAAATTCTTGACCTCGAGGGAGGCCTTGAAGACATCGACCTGATCGCCAATGAGCGCTCGGTGGTGATGCTCACCGAAAACGGCTATCTCAAGCGGATGCCGGTCAATGAGTTTGAGGCCACCAGCCGGGGCACCCGGGGGAAGGCCGGCACCAAGAGCCAGGGTGAGGAGGCGGTGAGGCTGTTCATCAGCTGCAACGACCACGACTCCCTGCTGCTGTTTAGCGATCGCGGGGTGGTGTATTCAGTGCCTGCCTATCGGGTGCCGATGTGCAGCCGGGCCGCCAAGGGCACGCCGATTGTGCAGCTGTTGCCCATCCCCCGGGAAGAGCAGATCACCTCGCTGTTGGCAGTGAGCGCCTTTGAGGAAGACGGCGTGCTGGTGATGCTCACCAGCGGTGGTTACGTCAAGCGCACCCGGCTGTCGGCCTTCTCCAACATTCGCTCCAATGGCTTGATTGCCATTTCCCTGGAGGAGGGCGATGCCCTCACCTGGGTGCGCCTGGCCTTGCCTGGCGACAGCGTGCTGATCGGTTCGCTCAAGGGCATGACGATCCACTTCCGTCTGAATGATGGTGAATTGCGTCCCCTGGGCCGCACGGCCCGGGGCGTGCGGGCCATGAATCTGCGCGGTGGCGACCAGCTGGTGAGCATGGA
Source organism: Synechococcaceae cyanobacterium (assembly GCA_947460085.1). GTDB lineage: Bacteria > Cyanobacteriota > Cyanobacteriia > PCC-6307 > Cyanobiaceae > Cyanobium_A. Next base: position 9,832 of record CANHGA010000025.1, on the reverse strand, counting down.
TGTGTTGCCTGCCGAGTTGGCTGATCGGGTGGCCAATGCCGCACCCCTTGCAGACGATGACGGCGATGGTGAACTGGCAGGTGAATTGGCCGATGAGGTGGGTCCGAGCGAGGGACCCTGGGTGCTGGTGGCTTCGGCCAGTGGCTTGGGTAAGCGGGTGCCGGTGGATCAGTTCCGCTTGCAAAAGCGGGCCGGCATGGGCCTGCGGGCGATCAAGTTCCGCCGCGATGGTGATGTGTTGGTGGGGCTGAAGGTGCTTGGGGCTGGAGAGGAGCTCCTGCTGGTGAGCGAGCGGGGGGTGATCGTGCGGACCAAGGCCGATGCCATTCCCCAGCAATCGCGGGCAGCCACGGGGGTGCGCCTCCAGAAGCTCGACTCTGGCGATCGACTCTCGGAAGTGGTGTTGGTGCCCCCTGCCGCTGAGGAGGAGGATGGGGCTGAAGCACCGGCTGCTGAGCCATCCATTGCTGAGGCAAGCCCAGCCAGTGGCACCCCAGCGGATGTGATTCCTGAGTGATCGCTGATGTCTTGGTGATTGGTGCGGGTCCAGCGGCCCTCGCCATCGCCAGCGAGTTGATCAAGCGGGGACTGCAGGTCCATGGCCTTAGTGCCAATGATCCCGCTGAACCCTGGCAGAACACCTACGGCATCTGGGGCAGGGAAGTGGACCGCCTAGGCCTTGGGGGGCTTTTGGGCCATCGCTGGAGCGATTCGCTCAGCTACTTCAACGACCAACCCCTGCGCCACGGCCTCGACTACGGCTTGTTCGATAGGACCAAGCTTCAGAACCACTGGCTGTCGACCTGTGCCGCCGGCGGGATGGTCTGGCATCAGGGCCAGGCGATAGCCCTGGACCATGGCGAGCGGGTCTCTAGCCTGGGCACGGCCTGCGGCCAGCAGCTGCAAGCCCGGTTGGTGGTGGATGCTTCAGGCCATCAGCCCGTGTTTGTGCAGCGCCCCGACCAGGGACCGGTGGCCGGTCAGGCGGCCTATGGCGTGGTGGGTCGCTTCAGTGCGCCGCCTGTGCAGAGCGGCCAATTCGTGTTGATGGACTACCGCAGCGACCACCTGGGGGATGGGGCAGGCCAAGGCGGTGCCCCCACCTTTCTCTATGCGATGGATCTGGGCGATGGCCTGTTCTTTGTGGAAGAAACGTCCCTGGCCCTGGCTCCTCCCGTGCCCTTTGAGGTGCTCAAAGATCGGCTACACCGTCGCCTGGCCCATGGCGGCATCCAGGTGGAGCAGGTGGAGCACGAGGAGTTTTGCCTGTTCCCGATGAATTTGCCCTTGCCGGATCTCAGCCAGCAGGTGGTGGGTTTTGGTGGTGCCGCCAGCATGGTGCACCCGGCTTCGGGCTACATGGTGGGTTCCTTGCTGCGCCGGGCCCCGGGTCTGGCGGATGCGATCGCTAAGGGATTGGCCGATCCGGCGCTGACGAGCCCGGCGGTGGCGGCGATGGCGTGGCAGGCCCTTTGGCCCTTGGAGCTGCGCCGAAAGCATGCCCTCTACTGCTTTGGCTTGGAGAAGTTGATGCGCTATCCATCCGCCCAGCTGCGCCAGTTTTTCGACACCTTCTTTGCCCTGCCCCAGGAACAGTGGTATGGCTTCCTCACCAACACCTTGAACCTGCCGGAGCTGGTGGTGGCGATGCTGCGCCTGTTTGCGACTGCACCTTGGAGCGTGCGCTGGGGCTTGATGCAACAGCAGGGCCGCGAGCTTGCCCTCCTGGGGAAGCTTCTCAATCCCTAAGGGAACGGATTTGCCAGGGCCCTAGGGGGTACTGACCCAATCGGCGGCATTGAGCAGGGGGAAGAGTCCGTCCTCTACGGCCACGGCCTCGAGCCATTCATCCAGTAACGGGGTGCCGTTATCGATGGCGTCCATCAGCCGCCAGAAGCGATCCAGGTGGCGCTCGATCCGTTCCCGGGCCAGGTCGGTGGTGGTGCCGGCCCGGAGGATGAAACTCCAGTCTGAGCTCTGGGCCAAGAGCAATTCACGGCCGGCCTGGGTGAGGTGTTGGCGTTGCCCGGCACTGCCAACGCCGCGGTTCACCCGGCGCACCATGGCGCTGGAGGCCCGTTGCCATTCCGCCACCACCCAGGCGTTGCTGTCGTTGAGCCAGTAGTCGTGGTAGCCCCCCTGGCCCCAGCTGCTGGGTGAGGGCCGGCAGACCTGGAGCGGAGCCTCGGAGGCCAGGTGTTCCTTCAGGGTCACCAGGCGCACGCCATGGGAGGCGGCTTGGCGAAACAGGGCGGCAAGAAATTGGGGGCCTTCAAACCACCAATGGCCAAACAGCTCGGCGTCAAACGGGGCGACCAGCAGGGGCGGTTGGTCCATGGCGCTTGCCAATCCGGCCAGTTCCTCGGCCCGTCCCGCCAGATAGGCCGCTGCATGCTCTTCGGCTTTGACGTTGGCGGCGGCGGGGTCGTAGGCCTGTTTCTCTTCCAAGGGACATCCCTGGGCCGTGACCCGGTGCAGCTTGAGGCCAAGGGGGCGCCGGCTGGGGATGCCGCGGCTTGCTAACTCCTCCTCCGGCAGATCCCAGCCGAGATCGCGGTGGAATTCCCGATAGGCCCCATCGCCTGGGTAGCCATCGCGGGCACTCCACACCGGCAGGGTGGAACTGCCGTCCCGGCCAAAGAAGGCCACCCCCCCCGGGGAGCAGATCGGTGCAAACACCCCGTAGCGGGGCCGCGGCAGGGCATGGAGGAGGCCATGGCCATCGAGCACCGAGTAGCGCAGGCCGTTGCCCACCAGGATCTGGTCGAGGCCCTCGTAGTAGGCGCACTCGGGCAGCCAAATCCCCTGGGGCCGTTCACCGAGTTGGCGTTCATGCTCGGCAATGGCCGTGCGCACTTGGGCGCGGACAGCCTCGGGCACCTGGCGCAGGAGGGGCAGGTATCCGTGGGTTGCGGCGCAGGTGATCAGGTCGAGCACCCCAAGGTTTTGCAGGCGCCGAAAGCGGGGGATTAATTGGCCCTGGCAGCGCTGCCATTGCCGGGTAATTGTCTGGAGTTGGCGCAGCAGATGGGCTGCGGCCGGTTGGTGGTTGGCTGGGGCTTGGGCCAAAAGGTCTTGCCGTTGCTGCAGCCAGGCCAGGAAGCGCCCATTGAGCTCCCCATCGCCCAACAGGGAGAGGAGGGTTGGGGAAAGACCCAGGGTGAGGCGGGGCCGCTGGTGCCGGTCAGCCGCCGCCGTTTCCAGCATCGCCAACAGGGGCAGGTAGCACTCCTGCAGCGCTTGGAAGTACCAGTCTTCTTCGAGGGAGCCGGGTTCGCTGCTGCGCACATAGGGCAGGTGCGCGTGCAACACGATCGCGAGGTTTCCCAGGGCCAGATCGCCTGCGGCCATGGTCATCACGCGCTCTGATCACTCTAGGGGAAGCTTCTAGGCTGGCGCCAATGCCCAAGTCCCCGGCCCGGAGTTCCCAGCCCCCATGGCAGCTGACCCTGGCTGTTGATGGCCACGGGATGTTTTATGCCCAGCAGAAGTTGGGCTGGTTCTTTGATCCCCGGCGCTTACTGGCCTTTGCCCAGGCCCAGGATGGCCTGGAGTTGGGCAGTGCCTTTTGGTACGCGGGCCTCAAGGACGCCACCGACCAACGCCCGTTTCGCGATGCCCTCACCGGCTTGGGGTTCACGGTTCGAACCAAGCCCCTGCGCGAGCTCGGCGAAGGGGATCAGCGCCAATTCGGCCGGGCCAACCTCGATGTGGAGATTGCCCTGGATTTGATGGCCGTGGCTGATCGCAGCGACGAGGTGTGGCTCTTGAGTGGCAGTCGGGATCTCGAGCGGTTGGTGGAGGTGTTGCGGGCCAAAGGGATACGGATCACCTTGATTGGCACCGAGGGCATGGCGGCCCGGGAGCTGCGCAATGCGGTTGATCGCTTTTGGGACCTTTCCGAGCTGAGGATCCATCTCGAGAAGGCCGAAGCGATCCAAGAGCCGGTTTTTTCAAGAAGTCGGTAGGGGCCTTCGTCGACCCCTTGGGCTTTCCAGGGCCCCAACCCCTAGAATGGTGCTAACTCATAGTCATTCCGCTTAGAGGCGCCTGTATGGCCCGCGATCCCGGCCGGGTATTGATCTTCGACACCACCCTGCGCGACGGCGAGCAATCACCCGGCGCCAGCTTGAATCTCGAGGAGAAGTTGGCGATCGCCCAGCAGCTCGCCCGCCTGGGAGTGGACATCATCGAGGCCGGTTTCCCCTTCGCCAGTCCTGGGGATTTCAGCGCTGTCCAGCGCATCGCCGAGGTGGTTGGCAGTGCCGATGGACCCATCATCTGTGGCCTGGCCAGGGCGGCCCGGGGCGATATCAAGGCCTGTGCCGACGCGGTGGCCCCCGCGGCGAATCGCCGCATCCACACCTTTATCGCCACGAGCGACATCCACCTCGAGCACAAACTGCGCAAAACCCGCGCTGAGGTGTTGGCGATCACCTCCGAAATGGTGGCCTACGCCCGCTCCTTGGTCGACGATGTCGAGTTCTCCTGCGAAGACGCCGGCCGCAGTGATCCTGAGTTCATGAACCAGGTGATCGAAGCGGCCATTGCCGCCGGTGCCACCACCATCAATATCCCCGACACCGTTGGCTACGCCACCCCGGCGGAGTTTGGGGAGCTGATTGCGGGCATCAACGCCAACGTGCCGAACATTGACCAGGCCGTGATTTCCGTCCATGGTCACAACGACCTGGGCTTGGCGGTGGCCAATTTTCTTGAGGCCGTCAAAAACGGAGCCCGCCAGCTCGAGTGCACCATCAATGGCATCGGTGAGCGGGCCGGCAACGCCTCCCTCGAGGAGTTGGTGATGGCCTTGCATGTGCGTCGGAGTTATTTCAACCCCTTTCTGGGCTTCCCGGCTGACAGCACGAAGCCGCTGACTGGGGTGCGCACCGAGGAAATCACCAAAACCTCCCGGCTGGTGTCCAACCTCACCGGCATGGCGGTCCAGCCCAACAAGGCGATTGTGGGGGCCAACGCCTTTGCCCATGAATCGGGCATTCACCAGGACGGCGTGCTCAAGCACCGCCTCACCTACGAAATCATTGATGCCCGTACGGTTGGGCTAGCGGACAACCGCATCTCCCTTGGCAAGCTCTCGGGCCGCAGTGCCTTTCGCTCCCGCCTTGAGGATCTGGGCTACACCCTGGAGCGCGAAGATCTCGATGATGCCTTTGCCCGCTTCAAGGAGCTGGCCGACCGCAAGCGGGAGATCAGCGACCGCGATCTCGAGGCGATCGTGAGCGAGCAGGTGCAGCAGCAGGCTGAACCGCGCTTTTCCCTGAAGAGCGTGCAGGTGAGTTGCGGAAGCAACCTCCAGCCCACCGCCACCGTGACCCTCACCACCAGCGATGGAGCCGAAATCACCGAAGCCTCCATCGGCACAGGACCTGTGGATGCGGTCTGTCAGGCCTTGAATCGCCTGGCCCAGGTGCCCAATGAGCTGGTGGAGTTTTCAGTGAAGAGTGTGACTGAAGGCATTGATGCCATGGGCGATGTCACCATTCGCCTGCGCCACCAGGGGGTGCTGTATTCAGGCCATGCCGCCGATACCGACATCGTGGTGGCGGCAGCCCAGGCGTGTGTGAATGCCCTCAACCGCTTGATTGCAGGAACAGCGGTGCAGGCCCTCCACCCCCAGAAGACTCCCTTGCCCGCGGCGGGCGATCTGCCCCTGGCGGAGCGGCCCAGGGTTTGAAGAACCGTTCCCGCGCCCTGGGCACCAACGCCCTGCAGCTGGGTCTGCTGTTGTTGTTGGCCCTGGCGATGTTGGTGCCGCTGCTGTGGCTGGTGAGCACGTCGCTCAAAGGGCCTGCTGAAAACATCTTCACCAGCCCGCCGGCCCTGCTGCCCTCCCACCCCAGCTTGGAGGCCTATGGCCGCTTGTTTCGGGACAACCCGATGCTCACCTACCTGCTCAACAGCACCATCGTGAGTGGATTGGCGGTGATCGCCAATCTTGTGTTTTGTTCCCTGGCGGCCTATCCCTTGGCCAGGATGCGCTTTGCCGGAAGGGGGTTGGTGCTGGCCCTGGTGGTGGCCACCATTTTGATTCCGTTTCAGGTGGTGATGATTCCCCTGTACCTGTTGATGGTGCAGGTCGGCCTCAGGAATACGCTTTGGGCCCTGATCATTCCCCAGGCCGCCACCGCCTTTGGCATCTTCTTGCTGCGCCAGAGCTTCCTTGGGGTGCCCGTGGAGCTTGAGGAAGCCGCCAGAAGTGATGGCTGCACTCCCATCGGGGAGTGGTGGAATGTGATGCTTCCAGCGGCCCGGGCGGATCTGATCACCCTGGCAATGTTTGTGTTCATCGGCACCTGGAGTGATTTCCTTTGGCCCCTGGTGATCTTGGATGACCCCAAGCTCTACACGCTGCCCTTGGGGTTGCAGCAGTTGGCGAGCAGTTTTTCCCTCGACTGGCGGCTGGTCGCCGCAGGGTCGGTGGTTTCGATCTTGCCGGTGCTGGCGATCTTTATCGGCCTGCAGCGCTACATCTTGCCGAGTGCCAGTGGCGACGCGGTGAAGGGCTAGGGCTTGACGCCTTAAGGCTTAACAGGTGGCAGCACGGGCGGCAGTTCGTCGGCTGGGGCCAGTTTTGTGCCCGAAGCGCGCAGTTGACGCAGTTGGTCGTTGAGCAGTTTGTTATCACTGCTGAGGGCCCGGAGCTGGGCGTTGGAGCGCTCCACCACTTGCAGCCGTTCCACGGTTGTCCGCAGTTGCTGTTCCAAGCCGCTGGTGCGCTCGAGGGCCCGGCTGTTTTCCAGGCCTTGCACCCGCTCCTGCAGAGCGCGGATCGAACTGCTCTGCTGGCGCATTTTGCCCACCATCACCACAAACAGCACCGCCAACATCGCGGTAAGGCCAGCTTGCAGCCAAGGGGCCCAATCGGGCATCTCGGGCAGGACTTGGGAGCGTTCTTGGGCTGATGCCATGACAAGCAGGGGGACCGAGCTGGCGCTGGGCCGCAGCAGAACCCTCTGATCCTGGCTGCGGCGCGACCGTTTGGCTACGGACCGTTGCGCACTGCATGCTGGGAGCCCTGTGATGTCTTCATCGATGGAGCCGTCTTTGCTACCAGTCGCCGCCAGCGTCACTACTTTGAGTTTCTTTCCCCAGGCGCTGAAAACCTTGCGCAGCCGCTATAGCTCAGGGATTTCGCTGCGGATGGTGGGCCTGTTCACCACTGGCATTGCCCTCTGGGGCATCGACGGCCTGCTGACCCATGACGGCCCCTTGATCGTCGCTAATGGCGTGACCCTCCTGCCGACTGGGATTGTCTTGGAGCGCAAAATCCAGGCTGTTCTGCGGCAGCGGAGCCAGCTTGGATGACGAACGAAGCTGTGCTGGTGGCCATAGGCGCGGTGCCTGGGGCCTGGTTGCGCTTTCGGGTGGTCAACCATTTCGAACCGCTGATTCCCCGCAAGCACTGGGGCACCTTTGGCGTCAACCTGGTGGCCTGTTTCTGTTTGGGGTTGCTGGTTGGCCTGGAGCAGAGCTGTGGGCCTTCGGCCTCCCGGCTTCTGTTGCTACTGGGCACCGGTTTCCTGGGCAGTTTCAGTACCTTTTCCACCTTCATGGCCGAGTTGTTTGTGGTGTTGCGCGAGCGCCGTTGGGGAGAGGCGGTTCTGCTGGGCGGCGGCTCGGTGCTGGGCGGCTTGATCGCCATGGCCGCGGGCTTGGCGATCGGGGGGCACCCATGAAGGGGCCCACTCTTGCCATGGAGTTGGGCGAATTAGCCCTTGTGGCGGCGGGGGCGATTCCAGGGGCCCTCCTGCGCTGGCAGCTGGAGACGGTGGGGCTCCACTGGGTGGGGGGCCTGCGGGGGGCCGCCGAGTCGGACTTGATCGCCAATCTGCTGGGCTCGTTTTGCATCGGTCTGCTGATCGCCCTCAGGCCCCCGCGGCCGCGGCTGATGCTGTTGGCGGCGATTGGGTTTTGTGGCTCCCTCACCACCTTCAGCTCCTGGATGTTGGAGTTGGCGCGGGCCTTTGCGCGCGGTCACTCCAGCGATGCCCTGGCCGTTGTCTTAGTGAGCATGCTGGGCGGTTTGCTGGCGGTGGTTGCCGGCTTTGGCGTGGTGCGCCTGGGGGAGCGGGCCTCTGCAGCGGGGCGGGGGGGCTTTAGGCGCTAAAGGCTTTGCGGGCGGGGATTGGATAGGGAATGCGGCGATGGCGCATCCGTTTCCAGACCCGCACAAAGGCCCGGATCAGGAGCTCCAGTTCAGCCCGGCCGATGCCGCTACTCACCAATTGGCCGTCGTTTTGACGGGCCTCCACGATGCGCTGCACCATGGCTTTGGCCTCGTCTTCGCTGGTGCCCGGGGGCAGGGAGCGGAGGGCGGCTTCACAGCCATCGGCCAGCATCAAGATCCCGGTTTCGCGGCTCCGGGGGGTGGGTCCCCGGTAGCGGAAGTTGGCTTCGCTCGTGTTGGGATCCTGCTCCCTGGCCTGATGCAGGAAATAGCCCATCTTCAAGGTGCCCTGGTGTTCGGGGATGAAGTCGGCAAGGGGCTTGGGTAGGCGATAGCGCCGGGCCAATTTCAGGCCCTCATCCACATGGGCTTGCAGGATTGCCGCACTGCCGAAGGGATCATCGAGCTTGTCGTGGGGGTTGCTGCCTTCCCCTTGGTTTTCGATGAACCATTGGGGCGCATGCAATTTGCCGACATCGTGATACAGCGAGCCGGTGCGCACCAGGTCCACATCGGCGCCGATGGCCCGGGCCCCTTCTTCAGCCAGCCCGGCAATCATCAAGGTGTGCTCAAAGGTTCCAGGGGCCTCGCAGGACAGACGGCGCAGCAGGGGACGTTCCAGGTCGGCCAGCTCCAGCAGGCGGGCCCGGGTCAGCAGGCCGAAAAAGGTTTCGATCAGGGGCGCCACCAGCAGCCCGCCCATCAATAGGCCTCCCAGCAACAGGGCTTCGCTGAGCAGATCCACCTGGGCGATCGGGCTGCGGCTTTGCAGCAGCAGCCATTGCAGCGCCAGGGCGCCACAAGGAAGTAGCACCGCCAATTGCAGGAGTTCAGCTCGGCTGCGTTGGCGACCGGCGGTGATGGCGGCAAGGGAGCCCATCAGGGCTGCCACCAACAGGCGCGTGCCCACCAGGGCGCCCATGGGTAGGGGCCAAAGCAGGCTGGCCGCAGCGAGCCAGGTGAGGCCGCAGCTGGTGCCGAGGCTTTGGGAGAGCAAGAGCGTGGGCGGGATCAACAGCACCAGGGGGCTGGCTAGGGGGCCTAACCAGAGGCTGAAACCGCCAACCAGCCCCAGCCCCCCGAGGGCTAGGAGGCTCTGGCGGGGCTCGAGGGCGGGCCGCCAGCGGCGCAGCCCCGCCACCATCACCCCGCAGACGGCGAAGGACTCAACAAAATGCCCCAGCCAGGTCAGGGGCCGGGGGCGGCGATTCACCAGGCCGAAGTAATCCAGGACATCGAAGGCCTGGGGGGTGATGGCTTCGCCCTGGCGGGTGATCAGATCGCCGGCTTGCACGGCAATGGTGGGGATGCCCTGTTGGGTGATCAGGGCCTCAATGCGGCGCTGGCTCAGGCCGGGATCACTACGCAGATTGGAATGGCCCTCCAGCGCACTTGCCAGCAGTCTTGCCCCGAGATCACGGCCAGCGGCTGGCAGGGCCTCCAATTGCAGGGTCGCCGCTGTCAGCAGTTGGTTGCCCGCCACGCTGGCTGAGAGGCCCTGGCTCAGCATCCGCAATTCGGCTTGCAAAACGTCGCGCCGCCATTGGCTCAGTTGGGTGGGCGAAAGGCTCTTAAGCCACTGCCGTTCCTGCGGGGTGAGGGCAATGGTTTGCACCTGGGATTGGCCCTCATCGGCCTGTT
>CANHGA010000024.1 GCA_947460085.1 Synechococcaceae cyanobacterium | reverse complement strand
TACAGAAGCTGGCTAACAGACCCATTTAGAAGTTCTGGACTTGGCTTCCCGAGCTCCCATACGGCGGTTGCCTTTGGAGGAAGCACAATTCTTCTGCTGCTGTTTCCAAAATTACGAATTCCAGCAATCGTCATGGCAGTTGGCTGCATGACGACAAGGGTATTGAGTGGTGCCCACTATTTCAGCGATGGAGTTGCAGGAGCATGGATTGGGATCCTCTCTGGCATCTTATGCATAAAGTACTACTGGTATTTAAGTCAAAAGACGAAACGAGGTATGGAACCAAATCTGAACTCAACCCCACCAGTTGGTGGCATGAAAGCATTCGATTCGGAAGACGTTGAAGAAAGAGTTCAAATTTGAAACTGCAATCCAGGTTCGAGGCTTCGCCAAGTTTTAAGCAGCCACCAGGGGTGAGCTAACCCGAGCCTGGAAATCAGCTGAGGCAAGGGTGTCGAGCGCCGCGGCGACATCGGCCACACAGAACTGGGGACCAAGCCGCACAAAGCGGATTTCATCGTTTTGACGCACCAGGGCAACGACAGGCACCCTGGAGCCCACCTCATCCTGGGGTGGGCGGTGGCGGTGCAGGCACTCCCGTAGCCGATGTTGGATGGCGATATCGGCGGCCTGCTCGGCCTGCAGTTCCACCATCAACAACTGGAGGTCATCGATGCTGCGGCAGTCATCGACAATCAATTGCACCCGCTCGTCGCGTCGATCCACGGTCGCCCAAACCAGCAGGCGCGCATCCACCATCAGGTGATCGGCCAAGCGGGCGTAGCTCTTGGGAAAGACCACCGCCTCACAGGAGCCCGTGAGATCTTCCAATTGCAACACCGCCATCCGATCCCCCTTACGGGTGTTGACCTGGCGCAGCTCAGGCACCATCACCACCGCGCTCACCTTGGCCTTGTCTGGCTGCTCCTCCAGTTGGGCCAGGGCAATGGGTGAGAGCAGCTTGACCTGCTTGTGCAGCTGCTTGAGGGGGTGATCCGAAAGGTAGAAGCCCACCAGCTCCTTTTCCAGCCGCAACTTTTCAGTGGGGGGGTAGTCGCGCACCGGGGCTGCCTTCGGGGCCGTGCTGAGATCGCCCGGACCACTGCCATCTGACGAACCCGAATCAGCAGCTGCGAGTAAATCGAAGAGATTGCCCTGGCCACTGGCCCGGTCCTTGGCCCGGGAGCTGGCCCAGTCGACCACCAGGTCGAGGTCGGCCATCAACTGGGCCCGGTTGGCATTGGGCTCCAGGTTGTCGAGGGCACCGGAGTGGATCAGGGCCTCCAGGGCCCGACGGTTGAGCTGCTGACCGGGGATGCGGTCGCACAGCTCGGCCAACGAAGCAAAGGGGCCATCGACCTGGCGGGCCTCAATCAATTGGCGGATCGCCCCATCCCCCAAATTGCGCACTGCCGAAAGGCCAAACAGGATGCGATCACCCACGGGGGTGAAGTCGACCCCCGATGCATTCACATCCGGCGGCATCACTTCGATGCCCATGGCGTTGCAGTTGGCGATGTAGCGCTGCACCTTGTCACTGGCTCCGGCATTCACCGTGAGCAGAGCCGCCATATAGGCCACGGGATAGTGGGCCTTGAGATAGGCGGTTTGGTAGGTCACAGCGCCATAGGCCGTGGAATGGCTTTTGTTAAAGCAGTACTCGGCAAACAACACCATTTGCTCAAACAATGCTTCGGCAACCCGGGGGTCAACGCCGCGCTGGGTGGCACCATCAACAAACTGACTCTGGTGCTTCTCCATCTCACTTTTCTTCTTTTTACCCATGGCACGGCGTAGCAAGTCCGCTTCCCCCAAGGAATAACCAGCCAGGTCTTGGGCGATCTTCATGATCTGCTCCTGGTAGACCATGATTCCGTAGGTCTCCTGCAGAATCGGCTGCAGTTTCACATGGGCGAAATCAATCGCTTCGCGCCCATGCTTGCGGTTGATGAACTTTGGAATGAGGCCCGCATCCAAAGGACCCGGCCGGTAGAGGGCAAGGATCGAAGAAATATCTTCCAGCGATGATGGCTTGAGGTCTCGCACGATCTGGCGCATGCCACTCGATTCGAGCTGGAAAATGCCTTCCAAATCCCCCCGGGCCAACAGGGCATAGGTGCCCTCATCATTGAGGGGCAGATCATCGGGATCGACCCGAATCCCACTGCTCTGGGCTACCAGATCGACGGTCTTCTCGATCATCGTGAGGTTTTTAAGGCCCAAAAAGTCCATTTTCAAAAGGCCCATCGCCTCCACGTCTTCCATGAAGTACTGGGTGATCACCTGGCCGTCGTTGTTGCGCTGCAGGGGCACCAACTCATCGAGGGGTTCAGCCGCAATCACCACGCCGGCGGCGTGGACTCCAAAGGTTTTGTTGGTGCCTTCGATGCGCATGGCCATATCGACCCAGCGCTTGATCTGAGGATCACCCTCATACTTCTCGCGGAATTCTGGGGCCGGTGATTCAGGCCCAATCATCTCCTTGAGCTTGGCGGGTTTACCACGCACCACAGGGATCAGTTTGGCCAGGCGATCAGCATCGCCATAGGGGATATCCAACACCCGTGCCACATCTTTCAACACGGCCTTGGATGTCATCCGGTTGAAGGTGATGATCTGGGCCACCTTGGCTTCGCCATAGCGCTGGGTGACGTAGTCGATCACCTCAGCGCGGCGCTCGATGCAGAAGTCGGTATCAATATCCGGCATCGACTTGCGTTCCGGGTTCAAGAACCGCTCAAACAACAAACCGTTTTGGACCGGATCAATGTTGGTGATGCCGAGGGCATAGGCCACAAGCGAGCCGGCTGCCGATCCCCGGCCCGGTCCCACCGGAATCCCACTCTCCCGGGCAAAGCGGATGTAATCCCACACCACGAGGAAGTAGGTGGGGAAGCCCATCTGCTCCATCACCTCGAGCTCAAAGGTCAGCCGTTCTCCGTAGACCCCATCAAAGGGTTGGTCGGCCCCAATCTTGAGGCGATCCCGCAGTCCCTGTTCGGCAACTTCCGTGAGATAGCTCACCGACGTATGCCCCTCGGGGATGGGGAAGCGGGGCATCTGATAGCGGCCCAGGATGTCGTAGGCCTCCACCTTCTCGGCCACCTTGGCCGTGTTAGCCACGGCTTCAGCAACCACCTCGGGATCCAGGTGGTCACCAAACAGGGCCAGCATCTCGGCCTCACCCTTGATGTATTCGGTGCCTGTGTAGCGCAGCCGTTTTACGTCGCTGATCAGCTTGCCGGTGAGTACACAAAGCAAGGCGTCGTGGGCCTCCACATCGTTGGCACTGAGGTAGTGGGCGTCATTGGTGGCAATCAACGGAATACCGAGCTCGGCGCCGATGCGGGCCATCTCCACGTTGACGATCCGGTCTTCGATGCCCCCGTGGTCCTGGATCTCGAGGTAGAAGTCGTCGCCGAAAACCTCCTGGTACCAGCGGGCCACATCCCTTGCCGCATCGGGCCGGCCCCGCAGGATGGCCTGGGGGATTTCCCCTCCCAGGCAGGCCGTCGCCACCATCAGGCCTTCGCTGTATTGCTTGAGGAGCGCCTTATCGACGCAGGCCCGCGAAAAAATGCCCCGGCCCCGCATCCCGCGCAGATGGCTGATGCTGGTGAGCTTCACCAAATTCCGGTAACCGGTGGCATTTTTTGCCAGCACCACAAGGTGATAGCGGCGTTCCTTCTTGGGTTGGGGGTCATCAATGGATCCATTGATGACATACATCTCATTGCCGATGATCGGCTTAATCCCGGCAGCCGTGCAGAGCTTCAGCAGCTCAATGGCGCCATACATCACACCGTGGTCGGTGAGGGCCAGGGCAGGCATCCCAAGCTCCACAGCCCGATCCACCATCGCAGGCAACTGGGTCGCCCCATCCAGCAGGCTGTAATCGCTGTGGTTGTGGAGGGGGACGAAGGCCAAGCGGTGCGCCGAGGGAGGGCCACCAGGCTAGGGGAGGAACGCAAGATCCAGTGGGAAAACTGCCAACCACAGGCAGCCCACACCAGATGTGGTGCCAGGCCTAGGGCACCAGGGCAGCCGCAGGCCGGTTGTCCATCACCCGGGCCGCACCTTCGTAGTGGTGGGCCACCTGAAGCAAGCGGGGCTCCTCGAGCACATTGGTGATCAACTGCAGCCCGATGGGCAGGCCCTGGGAATCAAAGCCACAGGGCAGGCTGATGGCGGGCAAGCCGGCCATGTTGGCCGGGATCGTCAGCAGGTCCGCCAGGTACATCGCCAGGGGATCCTCGCTGTGGGCCCCAAAGCCAAAGGCGGTGGTGGGGGAGGTGGGGGTGAGCAGCACGTCGACACCGGTAAAGGCCCGATCGAAATCGCGGCGAATCAGGGTGCGTACCTGCTGGGCTTTTTTGTAGTAGGCATCCACATAGCCGGCCGAGAGGGCATAGGTGCCGATCAGGATCCGGCGCTGCACCTCATCGCCAAAGCCCTCGGCGCGGCTGCGGGCGGTCATCTCCGCCAATCCCTGGGCGCCTGCGGTGCGGTAGCCATATTTGACCCCGTCGTAACGCGCCAGGTTGGCGGACGCCTCCGAAGGGGCGATCACGTAGTAGGTAGCGATGCCGTCGTTGAAGCGGGGGCAACTCACATCCACCAACTCACAACCCAGGGCCTGGAGTTGCTCGGCGGCAGCCATCACCGAGGCCTTAACCTCGGGATCCAGGCCCTCGGCCTCAAAGCACTCGCGCACCAGGCCCACCCGCAATCCGGTGATCGGCTGCTGGAGGGCGGCGGCGTAGTCGGGAACGGGGGCCTTCAGGCAGGTGGCATCGCGGGGATCCTCACCAGCCATGACTTGCAGCAGCTCGGCGGCATCGGCCACCGAATGGGTGAAAGGACCCACCTGATCAAGGGAACTGGCAAAGGCAATCAATCCCCAGCGGCTGACCCGGCCGTAGGTGGGCTTCAGGCCCACCACACCACAGAAGGCCGCCGGCTGACGGATCGAGCCGCCCGTGTCGGAGCCCAGGGAGGCGATGCACTCGCCGGCAGCTACAGCGGCCGCACTGCCGCCCGAGCTGCCCCCTGGAACCTTCTCCAGGTTCCAAGGATTGCGGCTGGCACCAAAGGCCGAGGTCTCGGTGGAGCTGCCCATGGCGAACTCATCGAGATTGGTTTTGCCGAGCATGACGGCCCCGGCCTTCCAGAGCCGATCGGTCACCGTCGACTCATAGGGAGGGACGAAGTTCTCCAGCATCCGGCTGGAGCAGGTGGTGCGAATCCCCTGGGTACAGAGGTTGTCTTTGATCGCTAAGGGGATGCCTGCCAGGGGCGGGAGGGTCTCACCGGCCGCTCTCGCCGCATCGATCCGATCGGCATCGCAGCGGGCCCGATCCTGGGTGACTTCCAAGAAGGCATGGACGCTGGGATCAACGTCACTGATCCGCTGGAGGTGATGGTCGGTGAGCTCCCGGGCCGAAACCTCGCCCTTGCTGAGTTGCTGCCGCCATTCAGCGATCCCCATCCAACCAATGACCAGTTGAACTGGACGCTATCAGCCTGGCTCGGTCAGCGGTTCCTGGCGGCGGCTCCGCACGACGCTGTAGTCGAGCGACGCCACACCTTCAGCCTTGAGGTCACTGAGGAAGGGGGGTAGTTGGGTTTCCAGGGTCCGCCGCCGCAAATAGGGACCAAACCAGTAGGTCACATCGGGCGAACGGGTCTCAACCCGGGCCCACCACGCCAGGCCCAAACCATTGGCGCAGCTACGCGCGGGCCCAAGCAAGGGGTTCATGGAGCAGAGACAGCAATGGGACCATTGTGCCCGGCTTGGTGCCCTTCGGGTGCGTCGGTGTTCACAGCTGGATGTCTCCGTTAAACCCAGCCGGAGTTGGGGCCGCCATATCCAGGTCCAGAACGGGTTGGTCAGACCCTTGATCTACGCCTTGGGCTGCGACTTGACCTGAAGGATCCCCAAGGGTTGCCACAGGCTCTCCAGGGGTTGCGACGGGCTCCTGCACGGATTCGGCGCTGGCCTCAGGAATGCTGGCCTCGGGGGAGTTGGGAATTTCAGACTCACCTAGGGAGTCTGATTTGGCTTCTTCGGTCGTGGCTTCCCCACCAACCGTCCTAAGCGCAGGGGCCGGCAACTGGGGCCGAACAATGCGGGGGGCTGGCTGGGACCCCTTCAGGCCCTTCATCCAGCCACGGCGCGCCACCTCATAGAGCAGCAAGGCCGTTGCCACGGAGGCATTCAGGCTTGGGGTGGCTCCGCGCAGGGGGATGCGGACCAATTGGTCGCAATTGCGACGGGTAAGCATCGAAAGCCCATCCGCCTCCGAACCCGTGACGATCACGAGCGGGCCGTCGAGATCAGCCTCTTCCAGGCTCACGGTTCCTTCGCCGGCAAGACCCACAACCCGGTAGCCCTCCCGCTTGAGGGTGTCGAGGGCCCGGTTCAAATTGACCACCCTGGCCACCGGCAGGTGTTCCAAAGCTCCAGCTGCCACCTTGGCCACCGATCCGGTCAGACCTGCACTCCGGCGCTGCGGCAGCACAAGGCCATGGGCGCCAAGGGCTTCGGCACTGCGCACGATTGCCCCCAGGTTGTGGGGGTCGGTGAGGCCATCAACCGCCATCAGCAGGGAGGGCTCTTCGATGGCGGCACAGCCCTCGATCAGGGTGGGCAGGTCGAGGGTTTCGGCTGCGGCCGTTTGCAGGGCGATGCCCTGGTGCACGGCTCCCCCGGTGAGTTGGCCCAGGCGCGCCCAGGTCACCTCTTCGACCAAAACGCCAGAGGCTTTGGCCTCCCTGAGCAATTGCAGGAACTTGGGGCTGAAACGCATCTCTGTGGTGCACCAGATGCGGTGGATGGGCCTGCCGCTTTCCAGCACGGCCTGGGCGCTGTGGCGGCCCCAAATCAAATCGGCCGCCGGTTCATTGCTATGGCGTTCGGCCTCACCCGCTGAACCCTGGGCTTCCACGGCCACGATCAGGGAACGGGAGCGTGAGCGGTCTCGGCCGCCGTCAGGGCGGGGGGCAACAAAATTGCGACGGTCGGGCCTGGGCCCATCCGCCCGGCCAGCCCCAAACCGCGGGGAACCAAAGCGACCAGCAGGACGACCGGTGGGACGGCCTGCGGGACGGCCGCCCGGACGGCGATCGAAGGATCCCCGGTCAGAGGGACCGCGCTCAGAGGGACCGCGATCCGACGGACCCGCATCCGAAGACCGACTCTCAAATCGGGGACGATCGCCGAACTTGGGACGATCGCCGAACTTGGGACGATCGCCGAACTGGGGCCGATCTGGGCTGCGGCGAGCTCCGTAGACCCGATCACTGGAAGCAGTACCGCCGGAGGGGCGATCCCCGTAGGAGCGCTCGCCCCGACTGCCTGGGCGGAACGCATCCCTGGCACCGCCTGCCTCACGACGAACCTTGAAACGGCTGGCATCTCTAGGGGCCCCATCCCTGGGGGCTCCATCCCTGGCGCCACCGTCACGAGCACCGTCCCGGGGTCCACCAGCGCGCGACCAGGCATCCCGGGGGCCACCTTCACCGCGGGAACCACCCTCGCGGGACGGTCTCTCCCGGCCCCCACCGTCGGAGTCGCGCTTCCATTCGGGCTTCGGGCCCGAAAAGCGTTGGGGACGACCCGCTCCGCGGCCACCTGCGCCCATCCGCTTGTCTGGTCCGCGCTCAAATCGAGGGCTCATGAAAAATCCTGGGGGGGTTATGGATCGTTTTCCTTCAAGTGATCTAGCAGCTCGGCCAACCGCGGGGGGTCATGGAGAAACAACCAGCCGAGCAGGGCCTCAAACCCCGTGGCCTGGCCGTAGGCACCCGGATCCCCATTGCGGGGGCCTCGGCCCGCCCGATTGCGGCCGCGGCGGACCATGTCGATCTCGCTCTCGCGCAGCAGGCCTTCCAGGCGGCCCAGGGCCTCTGCCTGGGCACCAGCCTTGACCACCTGCACCACCTCGGCATGCAACAGCTGGGACTTGGCAGGCAGGCGGCAACGCAGGAGGCGTTGGTGCAATTCCCAAACCGCATCCCCCAACCAGGCCAACTGGAGCGGGCCCAGGTCTCCACTGGGGGGTGCAGGTTTAAGACCGTCTAACCACCCTGAGGAGGCCAACCAACCTGGGGAGGGAGCAGGTGGCACGGGTTCGGGGAACAACAAGGCAAGCGGCAAGGCTAATCAGCCAGCAAGCTTGCTCATGCAGCGTGCCTGTACAGACAGCGCGCTTGGTTAAGCAGAGATGCTGCCCAGGGCCGTGTCGAGGTCGCTCTGGAGATGGAGAAACTCCTCCAATCGAACCAATTTCACCGTCTGCTTGACCCGGGCGTTGCCCACCACCACGAAGGGCTGCTTCTCGTCCTGGCAATGCTTGGCCAACTGGACCAACGCACCAAGGCCCGACGAATCGATGAAATCGATATGGGTGAGGTCGATCAGCAAGGGTTTGCTGTCTTGGCGATGGGCGCCCAAAAAGTCGACAAATTGTTTGTCGGAATAGGTGTCCAGCTGGCCGGTGAAACGGAACAGCTGGCACTTGGCCTGCTGTTCAAAGCCACCACGCAGGGAGACCGTCAATCGCTGCAGGTCGTTAATAGCTCGAGTCCCCCAGATCAGGTCTGGGACGAACTGTAGGGAGGAAAATTGGGGCTGCAGAGGTCGCAACAAAAGCGCCCCATCTCTGCACCAAACGCCCTAACGACGCTCTTCCATCAAGGCAACAAAGCGGCCGAAATGGTGGTCTGCGTCGTGGGGCCCCGGGCTGGCTTCTGGGTGATATTGAACCCCGAAGACTGGCTGCTGACGCATCGCCAGAGCTGCCACCGTTCGATCGTTGAGGTTGAGATGGGTGATCTCCACCCGATCAGCTGGAAGGGAACCGGCATCAAGGGCAAAGCCATGGTTCTGGCTGGTGATTTCGACCTGGCCTGGCGAACCGCAGGGATGGTTGAGGCCGCGATGGCCATAGCCCAATTTGAAGCTGGCTCCGCCGAGGGCCAAGCCCAAAATCTGATGGCCAAGGCAAATGCCGAAGACAGGCAGGTTGGCCTGCTTCAGCAAACCTGCCGCCAGGGCAATGCCCTCGGTCACGGCAGCCGGATCACCGGGGCCATTGGAGAGGAACACCCCCTCAGGCTGGTGGGACAACACCTGCTCCAGGCTGCTGTCAGACGGCAGCACGGTGATCGTGCAGCCATGGGCCACCAGGCGCTCAAGGATGGCCCGCTTGATCCCAAAATCGATCGCCACCACATGGAACGGCCGTTCTGGGCTGCTCTGCAGCCGCGCATCGAAGGCTGCGGGGCAAGGCTTGGACCAGGTGTAAGGATCCCGGGTGCTCACCTGGGCAGCCAGGTTGAGTCCGGTCATGGAGGGGGCAGCACGCACCTGCTCCAGAAGCTCTTGGAGGGAGGTGCCATCACTGCTGATGGCCCCATTCACGGCGCCACCCTCGCGGAGATGGCGCACCAGGGCCCGGGTATCGACCCCGGCAATGCCCACAACGCCATGGCGATCCAACCACTGCTGTAGATCCCCCTCCGAGCGCCAGTTGCTCGCGGCGGGGGCCAACTGCCGGGCAATCACCCCGCGCACGTGGGGCCGATCGGCTTCCTGGTCCATGGCATTGACCCCCGTATTGCCGAGCTCGGGATAGGTGAAGGTCACGAGCTGACCCGAATAGCTCGGATCGGTCATGACTTCCTGGTAACCGGTCATGCCGGTGTTGAACACCACTTCGCCAATGACCGTTCCCGTTGCACCAAACGCCTGACCGCGCAGCACGGTGCCATCGGCCAGGACAAGAACAGCCGCAGCGGCAGACTCGCTCAAGAGAGGCAGCACAGATCTAACAATCATCCCGCAACGGGGGCGGGCAGGGCCTGACGCAGGGCTAGGAGCTTCTGCCAGCCGAGGCCATCGGCCACGGCCCGTTGGGCCAAGGCCAATCCCTCAGGCACGGCATCGACCACGCCTGCAGCCCAGAGCACCAGGGCCGTATTCAGGGCCACCACATCCCGCTGGGGCTGGCTGCCGCGGCCTTGCAACACCGCTTCAAGGATGGAGCTATTGAGGGCCAGATCGCCCCCGGCGAGGGCCTCGATGGGGGCGATCTGCAAGCCCAGGGCCCCCGGGTCAAGTTCGGCGGCACGAATCTGGCCCGCCTCCACCAGCCGCAGGGTGTTGGGGCCTGCCAAGGAAGCCTCATCGAGACCACCGGCCCCATGGACCACCACGGCCCGCTCCAGCCCCAGGCGGGCGAGGGCCTCGGCCATCGGATCGAGCAGCTCCAACCTCGCCACCCCCAACACCTGACTGTCGGGCCGGAGCGGATTGACCAACGGGCCCAGCAGGTTGAACACGGTGCGAATCCCCAAACTGCGCCGCAGGGGTGCCAGCCCCACCAGGGCTGGATGCCAGCCCGGGGCAAACAGGAAGGTGAGGCCTGCCTGGTCCAGGGCTGCCACCACCTGCTCCTGGGGGGCCTGAAGAAAAATGCCTAGGGCTTCGAGCACATCGGCTGAACCCACCTTGCCGCTGGCGCTGCGGTTTCCGTGCTTGGCAACGGAGGCGCCACAGGCCGCAGCCACGAAGGCCACCGCCGTGGAGATGTTGAAGCTATTGGCCCCATCGCCGCCTGTGCCGCAGGTGTCCACCAGATGCAGCGCCGGACGCGATGGCGGCATCGCACAGGCCTGGCGAAGCACCTGGGCCATTCCGGCGAGCTCTTCGCCGTTGACTCCCTTGGCGCTGAGGGCCACCAGCAGACCACCGGTGAGCACGGGATCGATCTGGGCTTCGAGCCATCCCTCCATCAGGCCTGTCGCCTGCTCAGCGGTGAGGTCTTGGCGCAGTAACAGCTGGTTGAGCAGGGCGGGCCAGCTCCTTGAAGCGGTCATGGCTAGCGATGGGATTCAGGAACTGGTCGCCCCAAAATGGGCAGAAAAAAGCCCGGGTGCAAAGCACACCGGGCCGGGTGATGGGGACGTTTCCACTATCACCCGAGGACGGCGGATTTGGCCATCGATAGAGACGGATTACAAATCTCACCGCAGGCTGGATCGGTGGTGTGGATAAGTGGTCTGGATAGGTGGTCTGGATAGGTGGGCTGGATTAGCTGCCTTCCTGGTCTGAGGTATCAAAACCTGAACCCACGGCTTCGCTGGCTGCTTCGTTGCCAACCGGGGCAGGGCGGAAACCATCGGCCCAAATTTGCCGGGTGCGCAGGTGCAGTTGGTCGCGGCTGAGGCCCCATAGGCGCAGGGCTTTGGCCAAGTCGTCCTTCAGATCGGGAGCCCCAGGGAAACCCTCGTATCGCATCAACAACCGGGCCGCATCCACCAGATGGTCATCCGCTGGCGCTTCGACGGCCAGGAGCCGATCGATGGCATCGCGGTCGGTTGCGTAGAGGGGATGGGTTTGATCGGCTGACACGGCGGGATCAGGCATCGGGGAAGCAACGCGTTGAATCAGCTTGACGGGGATGGGGATCCCTAGGTTGGCCTGCAGTTGTGATCACCGCCAACGTGGGCGCCTTTCGAGCCGATCTCATCGGGCGCTACCTGCGCCCCCACAGAAAGGCTGTGCTTCTGGGTGCCTTGGCGTTGGTGGTCGTCAACGTGCTCAGTGTCTCGATTCCCCTGCTGGTCAGGCAGGTGATCGACGACCTGCAGGACGGATTTGCCCTGCGCGACTTGCTGCATGAAGCGGCGCTGATCGTGGTGCTGGCCACCGTGATGGGGGGCGTGCGGCTGATTTCCAGGATGTTGGTCTTTGGGGTGGGCCGGCAGGTGGAGGCCGATCTCAAGCAGCAAATCTTCGACCACCTGTTGAAACAGGAGCCCGGCTGGGTGCAAACCACCGGCAGTGGTGAGGTGATCAGCCGGGCGACCAGTGATGTGGAAAACGTGCGGCGCCTGCTTGGCTTCGCCGTGCTCAGCCTCACCAACACGGCCCTCGCCTATGCCCTCACCTTGCCGGCCATGCTGGCGATTGACCCCTGGCTCAGCCTGGCCGCCGTTGGGCTTTACCCGGTGATGCTGATGGTGGTGCGCCTGTTTGGCGGGCGCATGATGCGCCAACAGCGGCGCCAGCAAGAGGCATTGGCCTCCCTGAGCGATCTCATCCAGGAAGACCTCTCGGGCATCAGCGCCATCAAGATCTACGGCCAGGAGGCGACGGAACAAACCGCCTTCGCCAGCCGCAATCGGGTCTACCGGGATGCGGCCCTCAACCTGGCGCGCACCCGCAGCACCCTGTTCCCCCTGTTGGAGGGGATTTCATCGATCAGCTTGCTGATCCTGTTGGCCCTGGGCAGCGGCCAACTCGAATCGGGCCGGCTCAGCATTGGCGACATCGTGGCGCTGATCCTTTTCGTGGAACGGTTGGTGTTCCCCACGGCCCTGCTGGGTTTCACCCTGAATACCTTCCAAACCGGCCAGGTGAGCCTGGAGAGGATTGAGGAAATCCTGCAGCGCAAGTCCCGGATTGTCTCGCCCCTCGAACCGGTGCGGGTCGACCGATCGGGCCAGGGCAGTTCAGGCCAGGGCAGCATCGAAGCCCGCGGTCTGACCATCTCCTATCCGGGCACCTCCCGGCCGGCACTCCTGGACGTGAGTTTCTCGGTAGCCCCTGGTGAGCTTGTGGCCGTCGTGGGGCCGGTGGGTTGCGGCAAAACCACCCTGGCCAGGGCCCTGGGTCGCATGGTGGAAGTGCCCAGCGGCCAACTGTGGATCGATGGCAACGACATCACCCGCCTCACCTTGTCTGACTTGCGCGGACTGGTGGGACTGGTGCCCCAGGAGGGCTTCCTGTTTACGGCCTCGCTGGCCGAAAACCTCCGCTACGGCGACCCGGAAGCGCCGTTCTCCCGGGTGGAGCGGGCTGCCCAACAGGCCCGCCTCGAGGCAGACATCAAGGGCTTCCCCGATGGCTACGAAACCCTGGTGGGGGAACGGGGCATCACCTTGAGCGGAGGCCAGCGGCAACGCACCTCCTTGGGAAGGGCCCTACTGGTGGATTCCCCCTTGCTGGTGCTCGACGACGCCTTGGCAAGCGTGGACAACAACACGGCCGCCGCCATCCTGCGCAGCATCCGCGCCGAACAATCCAAGGAAGGCCAAGGGCGCACGATCTTGATGATCAGCCACCAACTCTCGGCAGCTGCGGCCTGCGATCGGGTGTTGGTGATGGAGGACGGTCGCCTGGTCCAACAGGGTCACCACGATGACCTCTTGGCCGAAGGTGGTACCTACCGGCGCCTATGGGATCGGGAGCAGGCCAGCGAACAGCTGCGGGAGGTGGGCTAGGGCTTTTGGTTTTCTCCTTGCCCCCCATGCGATGGGCCCTCAACAGTTGTTGAGCTGACCAGACAGCAGCTCCCTTAATGGCTTAGCTGGAGGGGTCGTTAGGGCGCCGCGGCCATGCAATCAGAAATCAGCTCAGCAGGGATTAGCTCAGCTGGCATCAACCCATCCCTTGAGGCCGCCAAGGCGTACCACCTTCGCTGCACCCTCACCTTCGGGGACATCTACGCCCAAATCCTGATCTGGATGCTGGTCATTTTCGCAAGCCTGGCCGCAGGCCTGGGGCTGATGGGGGCCAGCAAACCCATCTTTGCCCTTGTGGGCGTGGGGCTGATCCTGGTGGTGTCGCTGCCGTTTTTGCTGTTCGCCTTCACCACCACCTTGCTGAATCACATCGCCCTCGAACCCAAGGCCTAACAGGGCTGCTTAGGCTCAGCGCCACTGAAAGCTGTCGCCGTGTTCGGATTGTTTCAACAGGCTGATCGGGGCCAGGCTGGCGATGGGGCGAGTCCCACCCTCCATGCCGTGCTCGGCACACCGATCGAAGCCCAACCCCTGGCCGGGCAGCAGGAAGCGGTGTTCGGCTGCGGCTGTTTTTGGGGGGCCGAAAAAGGTTTTTGGCGGCTGCCAGGGGTGATCACCACGGCGGTTGGCTATGCCGGCGGTCAACTCGCCAATCCCAGCTACGACCAGGTGTGTTCGGGCCGCACGGGCCACAGCGAAGTGGTTCGGGTGGTGTGGGACCAAGCCCAGGTCGACTTCAGCGATCTGCTCAAGCTGTTTTGGGAATGCCATGACCCCACCCAGGGGGATCGGCAGGGCAACGATCGGGGCAGCCAATACCGCTCAGTGATTTACGTGGGGAGTGCCCCCCTACTCAGCCTTGCCACCGCAAGCCGCGATGCCTACCAAGACCTCTTGGGTGCCGCGGGTTTTGGCGCCATCACCACGGAAATCAAAACCAACCAGACGCTTCACTTTGCGGAGACTTATCACCAGCAATACCTGGCCAAACCTGGCGCCCGTCCCTACTGCTCTGCCCAGCCCAGTGGCCAAAGGCTCGGCGCCTTTGAGGGTTCCAACTACAAGCTTGATCCAAGGGTCTGGGATGCCTACGACTGGTCCATCAGCCACTGCGT
>CANHGA010000023.1 GCA_947460085.1 Synechococcaceae cyanobacterium | reverse complement strand
TGGATGGATGGCGAGCCGGCCCATGGGAACCCGCTTCCCGTTCTTTGAAGCAGCTACCGAAATGATCCGGGTGAGCGACAACAGCGCCACCAACCTCTTGATCAAACGCCTGGGCGGCAAAACAGCCATCAACAGCCGCTTTGCGGCCCTGGGGCTCCCCGCCACGGTGGTGCGCAACTGGCTACCCGATCTCCAGGGCACCAACACCACCAGCTCCCGGGACCTCGCCAAAGTGATTGCGATGGTGGATACGGGCCAAAAACTCAGCCCAAGGGCCCGGGATTTGTTCCGAGAAATCATGGGCACCTCCCGCACCAACACCCTGATCCCCCTGGGCCTCTTGCAGGGCCTGGGCCAGGACGCCGCCGATCCGGATGCCGCCTTGAAAAGCTTTGGCATCACCGTGTACAACAAAACAGGCGATATCGGCATCGCCTACGCCGATGCCGGCCTGATCCAACTTCCCAATGGTCAGCGGGCGGTGGCTGCCTTCATGGTGAAAGGGCCGTTTAACGATCCCCGCTCCACCGATTTGATTCGCGCCATGGCCGCCGAAGTGGCCAAAACCCTGGTCGGCAAACCATGAAACCCTTCACTCTGCTGCTGGCGTCTGCCGTCCTACCGGCCATCGCCACCGCCATAGCCACCGCCATAGCCACACCCATCACGCCAGCCCTTGCTGCCCCCCCACCGGCGCAACGCCCCCAACCGGTGCTTCGTCAGCAAACCGTGGCTGCCCTGCCTGGGGGCCTGGATCAGGTGCTGGTGGTCAACGACAACAACCCTGAGTTGATCACCGGAGCGGGAATTCTGCTCTCCACCTTCCCCGGATCCGGCCGGCCCAACCCAGCAGCCCACTTGGATGTGCCCCTGAATGGCCGCTTCGACCTGTTCAGCCATCACGTGTATGCCGGCAAGCCCGAGAGCCTCGATTCCACGCTCTGGGTGGCAGTTGTCGCCCAACCCCGCGGCAAACAGCCGGTGACCCTTCGGCTTCTGGCCGGATCGACCGCCCTCTCCCAATCGGTGGATGGCATCCAACCCGGCGCCCCGTTCCTGCCCCTGCCCTCGGTGCTGCGCCAAAGCGAACCACCGATCTATGCGGGCCCCGGCAGCCGGGTCGCCACCGAACTCCTGCTCAAGCAGAAAAGTGCGCTCCTCCCCGAAAGCTGGACCCTGCCGGCCGGCGTGGCCTCTGCGCTGGTGGTGTTGCCCATGCCCGTTCGGGGACTCGACCCCCTCCTCAACGGCCGCAATCTGCAGTTGCGGCTTGAGAGCAACGGCCCCGTGAGTGTGGCCACCCTGGCGGCCTTTGGCGACAACAGCCAACCGCCCGCCCTGGCGGTGTGGCAGAAACTGCTCGATGGGAACCTCAGTCCCAAGGAGCATGCCCCCACCCCCCGGGGCAGCACAGGGGCGATGGTGTACTCCCGGGTGAGCGGGGTGCAGGTGGGCAGCACCTGGACTGGCCGCATCACCGACCCCGGCAAAGCCACCTTGAGCACAAGCCAGGCGCCGATCTCCTGGCCCATCAGCAGCCTCGAGCGGGGCAGCCTCGGCACCGGCCAGGTTCAAACAGCCCCCTTGAAGGCCGCCTATCCAGGCACCGCCTGGGCAGCCCATGGCAATTACGGCATCGAGTACAACCTGGCCCTGCCCCTGCGCAACAACAGCCAGCAGCCGGTCATTCTGAAACTGGCGTTCGAATCTCCCCTCAAAGGCGACGCACCAGCCGGGGGTCTGCGCTTCAACGCCACCCCAAGCCGGGCCGTGATGTTCCGCGGAACGGTGGAGGTATCGGGATTGGATAACGCCGAGGGCAAAGCCAGTGGTCGCGAACGCTTCCACCTGGTGCAACGGGCCGGCGAACCGGGGCCGGTGCTTGGAACCATCAGCCTGGCGGCCGGGGCCCAGCGCCAAGTGCAGGTGCGCCTGATCTATCCGGCCGATGCCACGCCACCGCAGGTGCTCAGCCTGCTGCCTGTGAAACAATCCGAACCTTCCCCAGTAATCCTCCCGTGACTCAAGCCCGCAAGCGCCGAGTCTTCCCCTTCACTGCCATCGTGGGGCAGGAGGAGATGAAGCTGGCCCTTCTGCTCAACGTGATCGATCCGCGCATAGGCGGCGTGATGATCATGGGAGACCGGGGCACGGGCAAATCCACCACGATTCGAGCCCTCGCCGACCTGCTCCCCGAGATCGACGTGGTGGCCGGCGACCCCTACAACAGCTCCCCCTCGGACCCTGACCTCCAGAGCAGCGAGGTGCGCCTCAGGGACGAGCAGGGAGAGCAGCTCGCCACCGAGAAACGCCAGGTGCCCATGGTGGATCTCCCCCTGGGGGCCACGGAAGATCGCCTCTGCGGCACGATCGACATCGAGAAAGCCCTCAGTGAGGGGATTCGGGCCTTTGAGCCGGGCCTGTTGGCCAAGGCCAACCGCGGCCTGCTCTACGTGGATGAGGTGAACCTGCTCGACGATCACCTGGTCGATGTGCTGCTCGACTCAGCCGCTTCGGGCTGGAACACGGTGGAGCGCGAAGGGGTGTCGGTGCGCCACCCAGCGCGGTTTGTGCTGATTGGCTCCGGCAACCCCGAGGAAGGGGAACTGCGCCCCCAGCTCTTGGATCGCTTTGGCATGAGCGTGGAAGTGCGCACCGTGCGGGACCCCGAGCTGCGGGTCCAGGTGGTGGATCAACGCACCAGCTTTGACAACGATCCCGACAACTTCAACAACGCGGTTCAGGGCACCCAGGATGCGCTGCAAGCCAGGGTTGTTGAAGCCCAAAACCGCTTGGGCCAGGTGGTGATTGACGACGACCTGCGCATTCGGATCTCCGCGGTGTGTGGCGAGCTGGACGTGGATGGCCTGCGCGGTGACATCGTCACCAACCGGGCAGCCCGGGCCCTGGCCGCCTTTGAACGGCGCCAAGAAGTCACCGAGGACGACGTCGCCCGGGTGGTGGCCTGCTGCCTGCGTCACCGCCTACGCAAGGATCCGCTCGAGCAGATCGACTCTGGCGATCGGGTCGTCAAAGTGTTCTGCAAGGTGTTTGACCGTCCTGAAAGCACGGACCGTCGGGAGTTCGAGCTCGCCCTCGCCGCCTAGGCCCCCTGTCCTGCTGCGGTTGACTCATCCATGCGCATCCTCGGCATTGATCCCGGCCTAGCCAGGGTGGGCTACGGCGTCATCGAGGTGGAGGGACGGGGAGTCAACAGCAACCAACAAATGCTGGATTGCGGAATCATCCGCACCGACCCCGGCACCAGCGATGGGGTGCGGATGGTGGAAATTGCCCGCGATCTCCGGGTGCTGATCCGCCAATGGCAACCGGATTTGGCCGTGGTGGAAAAGTTTTTCTTCTACCGCTCCAGCACCACGATCTCCGTGGTGCAAGCCCGGGGCGTGGTGATGATGACCCTGGCGCGGTTTCGGGTACCGGTGGCTGAATTCCCGCCAATGCAAATCAAACTGGCCCTTACTGGATCGGGCCATGCCCAAAAAGACGAGGTGCTCGATGCGGTGATGCGAGAGCTGAACCTCGACCATCCCCCCAGACCCGACGATGCCGCCGATGCCCTAGCCGCAGCTCTCACCGGCTGGTACCAGCGATGAGTCAACCGGCAGCAGGGCAAGCCCACCACAAAGCAGACCTGCGGCGCCACTACCGAGCTTTACGCCAAACCCTGCTGCCCCAAGCCGGTCCTGCAATTGCAGACCAGCTCCAAGCCGCCCTAGGTCAGCTCACCGCAGCTGATCAGCATCTCGGCATCTATTGGCCCCTGGCAGGCGAAGTAGACCTACTCCAGCTGCAACGGCCCACGGCTTCGCAACGGCCCACGGCTTGGCCCTGCCCCTTGGCCCTGCCCGCCATCAGCCAAGGCCAACTCGTCTATCGGGCCTGGGAACCGGAGAGCCCGCTCGAACCCGATGACTGCGGCATCCCCGCCCCCCTGGGGACGGCCCTACCAGCCTCGGCGTTGAGCTGTTTGCTGGTTCCGGCCCTGGCCTTCGATGGCGCCGGGGTGCGCTTGGGATCCGGGGGTGGCTGGTACGACCGCTTGCGCACTGATGCCGCTTGGACCCGCGTGCCCAGCTTTGCTGTTTTGCCCCAGGGATGCCTGGTGGCCAACCTGCCGAGGGATCCCTGGGATCGTCCCCTCGATGGCTGGCTCGATGAAACCGGCCTGCATCACTGCCAACCTTGACAAAACGTGGCTTCCAGGGCGCGCCAACCCTCAGAATTTGCCAAGATCACTGAACTGACACCGTTGGCGTTGGACCTGTTCTCCCGCTATCCCAGCGCCATCCCGGCCAAAGCTGGCCAGCCTTCACCAACAAACACGTCCGGACCCGAACGGGTGCTCGCCTCGGAACTGGAAGGTCGGACCCCCACAAGCGATGCCCTCTCGATGATGGTGAGCTCCATGGTGCGCATGGTCCAGGCCGGTAAAAGCAGCGATAGTCGCTGGGAAGCCTCCTGAAGCCACCGTCCCTCCCTTCACCTTCAACGGACGAACCCCATGCTTAGGCGTCTCATCGAGGGGTATGTGGGCCCTGCCACCATCTCAGCAACCTGCATCTCAGCAGCGGTCGTTGCAGCAGCGGGCTCGGCCCAGGCCCACGCCATCCAGACCAACCTGGAAGCCTTCCGCAACAACCACCTGGTGTTGCTGCAAAGCAGTTTTGGCAATGGCCAGCCCGCCGAGGCGGCCCTGGTCACCCTGGTGCCCCCCGGGGGCCAACCCATCCCCGTGGGCCGCACCAACAGCAAAGGTGAACTCAGCTTTTCCTTGCCAAGCAACGCCCATGGCGAGTGGGACGTGCAAGTCGATGGTGGCCCTGGCCACCGGGACTACCTCAGCCTGCCGGTCAACAACGGGCAAGCCGATCTGAACCGGATCAGCGATGGGCATCCGCCAAAGCCCCCCGATCGGCTCAGTGCATGGCCCCTTGTTGGGGCTGCCGGGGGCCTCATGGGCGGATGCTCCGCCCTCCTGCTCGGCCGCCATCGCCGCCGCCTGCCTTGATGGTGAGCACCGGCAGCCCAGCCCTGGATCGGATCGTGGACCGCTTGGCCACCACCACGGATCCCAAGCGGCGGTACGAATATGTGCTCTGGCTCGCCAAGAAACTGGAGCCCCTGCCTGAAGAGTTCCGCAACGATGCCTTCAAGGTGAAGGGCTGTGTCTCCCAGGTTTTTGTCGTTGGTCAACTGGTGGAGGGCAAGCTCCATTGGCAGGGCGACTCGGATGCCGCCATCACCAAAGGGCTGTTGGCCCTGCTGATCGAAGGCCTCGAAGGCATGACCCCAGACCAGGCCACCAACCTGGACCCCAGCTTCATCGCTGCGACGGGCCTCCAGGCCAGCCTCACCCCATCGCGGGCCAATGGCTTCCTCAACATCCTCAAGCTGATGCAGAGCCAAGCCCGGGCCCTTGCTGCAGGCTGATTTCTAGGATCGCCCCAACCTGTTGGACCAGCCCATGACCATCGGCATCGGTTTGCTCGGCTTGGGCACCGTGGGAGCCGGCGTCGCCGCCATCCTCGCCAGTCCAACCGGACGCCATCCCCTGGTGGGTGAGCTCGCCCTGAAACGGGTGGCCGTGCGGGATCTGAATCGGCCCAGGCCTATCGAACTCTCGGGTGAGCTCCTCACCACGGAGCCCGAAGCCGTGGTGGATGACCCCAACGTGGACATCGTGGTAGAGGTGATGGGCGGCCTGGAGCCGGCCCGCAGCCTGATCCTGCGGGCCATCGCCGCTGGCAAACCCGTGGTGACGGCCAATAAGGCGGTCATTGCCCGCTACGGCGAAGAGATTGCCGCCGCTGCCTCCGCGAAGGGGGTGTACGTGCTGATTGAGGCCGCCGTAGGCGGGGGCATCCCCATCATTGAGCCCCTCAAGCAATCCCTGGGCGGCAACCGCATCCAGAAGGTGAGCGGGATCATCAACGGCACCACCAACTACATCCTCAGCCGCATGGCCGATGAGGGGGCCGCCTATGGGGCCGTCCTCGCCGATGCCCAGCACCTGGGCTACGCCGAAGCCGATCCCGCCGCCGACGTGGAGGGGGGCGATGCGGCCGACAAGATCGCCATCCTCAGCTCCCTGGCCTATGGGGGCAGCGTGCCCAGGGCCGCCATACCCACCGAAGGCATCAACACCCTCGACGCCCGTGATGTGGCCTATGCCGCCCAACTGGGCTATGTGGTGAAGCTGCTGGCCGTGGCCCAGTACCTCGGCACGGCCACCGACGGCGCTGCCCAGCTGGATGTGCGTGTTCACCCCACCCTGCTCCCCAAAGGCCATCCCCTGGCCGGGGTGCATGGGGTCAATAACGCGATCCTGGTGGAAGGGGATCCCGTGGGTCAGGTGATGTTTTACGGCCCGGGAGCCGGGGCCGGCCCCACGGCCTCGGCGGTGGTGGCAGACATTCTCAACATCGCCGGTATTCGCCAGGCGGCGGGTGCCCATGCCCGCCTTGACCCGCTGTTGGCGGCAAGCAGCTGGCGCCCTTGCCAGCTCATTGACACGGCCCGCACCACCCACCGCAACTACGTGCGGCTCAGCACCAGCGATGAAGCCGGCGTGATTGGCAAGATCGGCACCTGTTTTGGTCAGGCTGGGGTCTCGATCCAATCGATCGTGCAGTTCGAAACCCAAAGTGCCCAGGCCGAGATCGTGGTGATCACCCATGACGTCGTCGAGGCCAACTTCCGCTCGGCCCTCGCTGCGATTGGGGCCCTCAGCGACGTCCATGCCGTGGCGGCCTGCCTGCGCACCCTCTAAGCGAAGCGTCCTAATCGCATCGATCAGGCCTTCAAATCCCCACCCCCTGGCGAAACGGGCCCTCCACGGTCCAGAGTGGCTCCATCAAGTTGGAAGAGATTCTTAAGGCTCAAAGCCGGACTTACCAGTCCACCGTCTAGATGGCAAGGCCTGTGGCCATACCCGGACCCCGGGGCCCATTGGTATCTAACCGAACTCTTTCTGGGTCCGCCTGTCTCCAGGATTGATAGATCGAGTCCGATCCTCGCCCTCTTCCAAGCCGCCATTCCAATTCGCCATATCGTTCACCAACCCCACTGCATGACTTCCCTTTCCTGTCCAACTCCAACCCCAGAACTCCACCAAGGGGCCTGTGTGACCCTGGCTTCGGGAGATGAGATGTATCAAGTGATAGGCATCGACGACCACCACAACCGCTGCTGGCTGCGGCGCTGGCCCCTGGGCCGCCAGGGCTCCGAGGTGTTTGAAATTTCCCTGCACCAGGTTCAGCCCCTCCCCACCCATCGCCCTTGAATGGGAGGGCATTGACCCTCTGGCTGTGGCGCCCGCCCGACGGCTCAACCGGCCCCTTTCTCTCCTGGCTTCGGCCCTGGCCCTTGGCCTCGCCTGCGGCCTTGCAAGCTGCCAACGCCAAGCGGGCAATCCAAGCCTTTCGGCCAGTAACAACCAACTGGTAGTAGCCAGCAAAAACCGCATCGACACCGTCGATCCAGCGGGTGCCTACACCTTCGGGGCGATGCAGCTGCTGAGTGCCATCGGCGACCCGCTCTATGCCATCGACCCCGGTGGCCAGATCCAACCCAAGCTGGCCGTTGCCCTCCCCCAGGTGAGCGCCGACGGCCTCACCGTGCGGGTTGCCCTGCGCCAGGGGGTGCGCTTCCACGACGGCACGCCCTTCAATGCGGCAGCGATGGTGTTCACGCTGCAGCGCTTTTTGGCCATTGGCAAACTCAGCTATCTGCTGGGTGACCGGGTCCAAAGCGTGGGCACCATTGGCCCCTACACCCTGGAACTACGGCTGAAGCGGCCCTTCGCCGCCATGGCCCCCTTGCTCAGCGCGGTGAATCTCACCCCGCTCTCCCCCACCGCCTATCGCAACCACGCCAATCGCTTCCTCAACGACCGCTTTGTGGGCACGGGCCCTTACAAGCTGACGTTCTTTTCCGACCAACAGCAACGGCTCGAACCCTTTGCCGGCTACTGGGGAAAGCGTCCCGCCAATGGGGGCATCAACCTCGTGGCCCTCAGCAACTCCACGGCCCTTTTCGGAGCCCTAAGCAGTGGCGAAGTGGATGTGCTGCTCTCCACTAGCCTTGAAATCGACCAGCAGGCCGCCCTGCACCGTTCAGCCCTGCAGCACAAGCTGAGGGAAGGCCAGGGCCCTGCCCTCGAGATCGGCTACCTCAGCCTGCTCACCGACCAGCCTCCCCTGCAAAGCCCTGGCCTGCGGCGGGCCATCGCCCTCAGCCTGGATCGGCGCACCATCAGCCAGCGGGTCACCCTGGGGTTGCGCGACCCCCTGCGCGACCTGGTGCCGCCCAGCCTGGTGGGCAGTGATCCCCAGGCCTGGCCTTCCTACAACCCGAAAGCGGCCCGGGCCCTGTATCGCCAGGCGGGCTACTGCCACGGCAAACGCCTGAGCCTGCCGCTCACCTTCCGATCCAATGTGCCGAGCGACCGCCTGTTTGCCCTCACCTGGCAGGCCCAACTCCGCCAGGACCTGGGGGATTGCGTCTCCCTTGAGGTCACCGGGATGGAGGCCACCACCGCCTACCGGCAGCTGGGCGATGGCGCGTTCACCATGATCCTGCTGGATTGGATGGGCGACTTTCCCGACCCCGACAACTACCTGGTGCCGCTGCTGGGCTGCGACCAGGCCCAGGGCAATCGTTGCCTCAAGGGAGCCAGCGCCGCCAGCGGCAGCTTTTGGAGCCAGCCTGGCCTGGAGCAGGCCTTGCAGCGCAGCGCCAGCATGGGCGGGCCTGGGCGCGCAGCCCTGCTGCGGCGCATCCAGCGCCAAACCGCCGCGGCCACCCCCTACCTACCGGTGTGGCTCGTGGCGCCCAGGGCCTGGGCTCAACGCCGGGTGAGCCAACCCCGCTTCGATGGTTCTGGCAGGCTGCTCTTGCAAGATCTCCGCACCAGCGGAGCCCCCCGATGAGCCGGCGATCCGACCTGCTGCGCTATCTGGCCGCCCGATTAGCGCTGGCCCCGGTGATGGTGTGGCTGATCGCCAGCCTGGTGTTTCTATTGCTGCGGGTGGCCCCTGGGGATCCCATCGATGCCCTACTGGGCACCCGAGCCCCCGCCGCAGCCCGGGCAGCCCTGAGGGCCAAACTTGGCTTGGACCAACCCCTTTGGCACCAGTACGGGCATTTCCTGAGCCAACTGCTCCATGGCGACTTAGGCCAATCCCTCACCAATCAGGAACCGGTGACAGCGGTGATTCGCCAAAGCCTGCCTGCCAGCCTGGAGCTGGGTGTGGTCGCCCTCGTGCTGGCCGCGGTCGTGGGATTGGCGGTGGGCTTTTCGGGGGTTGCCAGACCCGAAGGCAAACTCGACCTGGCCGGCCGGCTCTATGGCATTGGCACCTATGCCCTGCCGCCATTTTGGGCCGCCATGGTGGTGCAGCTGGTGTTTGCCGTGTGGCTCGGCTGGCTGCCGGTGGGCGGCCGCTTCCCCCCCACCCTGATTCCACCGGCTGGCTCTGGCTTCTACCTGCTGGAAAGCCTGCGGGCGGGCCTGGGCACCGGCCAATGGCACCAGCTGCTTGGCACGGTCAGGCACCTGGTGTTGCCAGCCGGCACCTTGGGACTGCTGCTGAGCGGGATCTTTGCCAATGCCCTGCGCCTCAACCTGCGCCGCGCCCTCGACTCTGACTACGTGGAGGCAGCCCGGAGCCGGGGCCTGGGTGAGGGGCGGGTGATCCTGCGCCATGCCCTCCCCAATGCCCTTTTGCCGGTGCTCACCATCACCGGGATCACCGTGGCCTCCCTGATTGGCGGTGCCCTGTTGATCGAAGTCACCTACTCCTGGCCAGGGATCGCCTTCCGGCTGCAGGAGGCCATTGGCCAGCGCGACTATCCCTTGGTGCAAGGCATCGTGGTGGTGGTCGCCGCTCTGGTGGTGATGGTGACCGTGGCCGTCGACCTGGTCGTGGCCCTGCTCGACCCCAGAATTCGCTTCTAAGCAACCTTGGCCTGCCGCTCTGGGGGCCTAAAAAGGCCAGCTTCTAAGACTGGCTTTCCAGCGCCTGGCCATGGTGCGGTCCAGCACGAAGGCCGAACCGCCCTCCTGGAGACGGCGCTGGGGGGAGAGCAGGAAGGGGTACTCCAAGCCCTGTAAAAACTCCGTCGTGAGGCTGAGGATCAGGTTCTGCACCTTGCGGGGATCGCGACCCACCAACTCCTGACCCAGGCGGAACAAGGCCTGCCCTTGGTTGTCGAGGCGCACCAGCGAAAAGTGACTGCCCCCATCGACCACCACCAAGCGGCTGCGGGGATGGCTGACATGCACAAACAGATTCAGCTGCTCCTGCACCGGTGGGGTCACCAAATCAACGCTGCCGCCAACCAGCAACACCGGCACATCGAGGTCGGCCAAACCAACGCTGGGCCAGAGCAAGCTGCCAAAGCCGTTGAAAGCCACGACCCCGAGCAGGGGGATCGGCGCAAGGAGGGGGTTCGAGGGCGGTCCGATGGCAGGGACAGGGCCCCGCGCCGTGCCATCCCCGGTCACCCTGGGCATCTGGCATTGCAGCAGCTGGGACAAATTCGCCAAGGGCAAGGTGCCCTTCATCGCCTTGCAGCGCCTGGCCACCCCCTGCTCCGGCAGCAAGCCGCTGCCCATGAGGGCCGTCAGGGCCCCGAGGGAATGGCCCATCAAGACAACCCCTTGGCGGCCCGTGGGTTCGGGCCCAAGCGGTGGCAGGGCCCCATCCTTTTCTGCGGTGAGCACGGCCTGCACATCGGCCAGGCGGAGCGGCACCGCTTCGGCCCCTGGCGGTGGGCTGTAGCCAAGCAAAGAGTCCTGAACAGCCTTGTCGTCACTGCCGGGATGGTCCAACAGCACCACAGGCCAGCCCTGCCCTGCCAGCTCATCGGCCATCCAACTGAGCTGGGCACTGTTCCCGCCCAGCCCAGGCATCAAAAGAATCCAAGGGCCTGGCTTCGATTGACGCGACGGCCAAATCTCGAGGGGTAGGGGCGTTACCCGGTGCGCCACAACCAAATCCACGTGCTGGGGCCGTTGGCGCTCCCCAGCTTTCAGATCAAGGGGAATCGCCCGGCGCAGCGGCAAGGGCAGGGCCCGTAGGGCCCGCAGCGCATCGGCCTGCTGATCCACCTGGCGGCGCCAACGGTCGGCGAAGGCCACCGCCCCATCCAAGTTGAGGCTGAGCTGGTCCGAGGGCAGGGCGCGCAGCAACTCAAAAGCGTTGACTTGCTTCTGCTGTTGCAAAAGGGTTCGCAGGGTGGAGAGCAACAGCGGAGCTGTGCTTTTGCCCTGGGCCGTGGTGAGCACGCTGCCCAGGGCCTCAATCAGGGGCTCACCGGTGCGACTGCGCAGCAACTGAACCCCAAAACTTGGCTCCTTCAGCAGCGGCGCCTGCAGCAGTCGTGCCAAGGCGCGGCGATCGAGGGGGTCGAGCAGGCTGAGCCACACGCCCAGGTCGCCATTGGTGCGCCCGGGATCGCGGCTCCAGGCCTCCAGTTCCCGCAGATCCACCGGCACCGTGAGTCCGTCAATCTGAAACTGGATCTGCTCCGCCGCCCGCACCGGAGCCCCAGCCAGCAAACTGGCGAGCAGAGCTCCAATGCAGCGAAAGCGGTTTGACATCTCCAAAGGCGGGGGCCCGAACCATGGCGTGGTGGCTCCAGTTTCCCGCGGCGCTGCGCGAACTGGCCCTCATCCGCTTGATCGCCTCCATCGGCGCGGGGGGCGTGCTCTATCTCACCCCCCTGGTCTTCCACCATGCCGCCTTCAGCGCCCAGGCCGTCACAGCAGGCATCGGCCTGGCCGCCCTCGCCGGCACGGTGGGCCGTTTGGCCAGTGGTCTGTTGCTGGATCGGGGCCTCAACTGCTCCATGCCCGTGCTGCTTGCCGTGCTGGCAGCCGTGCTGGGTGATGGTCGCCTGATCGGCGCCCAAACCTTTGATGGCTATGTCATCGGTCAATTGCTCCTGGGCATTGCCGCGGGTCTCTATTGGCCCGCGATCGAGCTGGCCGTTCCCCTGAGCTGCAACACCGGGCCCAATCCCATCCCCGCCAGCCGGGGCTATGCCCTGGTGCGCAGTGGTGATGCCGCAGGGGTTGCGCTGGGTGCCCTGATTGGAGCCGTCATGGCAGGCCAAGGTCAACTGCGGGGGATCTATGCCGTGGACATCACCTGTGCGGCAGCCGTCGCCCTGTTGCTGGTGAGGCGCCCCCTGCCCCAATCCCCCCCCAAGGCCCCAGGAGCCAGCACCATCGCCACCAGCGAATGGCTGCCGCCCCTGTTGCCGCTCCTGGCGATCACCCTGCTCGCCACAGCCCTGCCAGCCTTGATGCAAAGCGCCCTGCCGTTGGATTTGGTGCGCGGCGGGCTGCACAGGCCTTCCATCAACGTAGGGATGGGAGCCCTGTTGATCGGCCTGCAGCTGAGCCTGTTGGTGCTCATCCAATGGCCCGTTGGCCAGGCCCTCGCCAAACGACCGGTGGCCTATGGACTGGGCGTGAGTTTGGTCAGTTTTGCCCTCGGCACGGCCCTGTTGGCGTTTTCAGCCATGAGCCGCCAGGGCATCTGGCTGGTGATCGGGGCCCAGCTCCCCATCGCCCTCGGGGAAGCCGCCTTCCTACCGATCGCCACAGCAGCTGTGATCGAGATGACCCCCCCTGAGCACCAGGGCCTCGCCATGGCGCTGTTTTCCCAATGTTTTGCGCTCAGCGCCCTGATTGCGCCTGTCTTGGCAGGCCTAGCCCTCGATCAGCAACGCCATGGCGGCGGGTTCTGGATCACCATGACCCTGCTCTGCCTGGCGGGCTTCCATGCCGTGAAACGGCTCAGGTCGAGGCCGGAGGCTGCTTAGGCACCCAGGCCTCGTGGGGCAAGGGTTCCGTGCCGTATTCCCAATCGTCGTAATCGGGATCGTTGCGGATCTTCTGGTGCAGCTCCTTTTGGGCCTCAAAGTCGTGGGCCTTGGCCTCAGGGGCTTCGGGGTCGGGCTGGGAAGAAGGCTGGGCGGTCATCGCAGCTCTGGGGAGGGGCTCCATTCTGAAGCAACTGGCGCCGATTCAGTCGTCGCAACAGCTCCAATCGCTGGTGCCGGTGTGCAGCCACTGCCGTTCCCTTTCGGAAAGCTGCAGGTATTGGCCCCCGCAGGTGCAGCCGCCATCAAGGGGCTCGGGATGGCGCCGCTGGCACAAAAACCAGGCATGCACCTGGTCAATGTACTCAGGGGGCATGGCCTCAGGGGGCATGGACAAGGTCTCCTGAGACAAGGTCGCCTCAAACGTTGAACAAAAATTCCATGACGTCGCCCTCGTCCACCACGTACTCCTTGCCCTCGGCCCGCAGCCAGCCCTTGGACTTGGCCTCCGCGAGGGAGCCGGCCTCAACCAGCTGTTGGTAGCCAATGGTTTGGGCGCGAATGAAACCGCGCTCGAAATCGGTGTGGATCACCCCCGCCGCCTGGGGGGCCGTCATGCCGGCCTTGATGGTCCAGGCCCGGGTCTCCTTCTCACCGGTGGTGAAGTAGGTGCGCAGGCCCAGCAGGGAATAGGTGGCACGGATCAGGCTTCGCAGCCCCCCTTCGGTCACTCCCAAACCGGCCAAAAATTCGGCGCGATCCTCCTCGGGAAGCTCAATCAGTTCGGCTTCGACCTGGGCTGAAATTCGAACGGTTTCTGCCCCCTCCTGGGCAGCGAGGGCCTTCACCTCCTCCACATAGGCATTGCCGGAAGCGAGGTCGTCCTCACTCACATTGGTGGCGTAGATGATCGGCTTGGCCGTGAGCAGGCCGAGGGGCTTGACCATGGCGGCCTCCTCCTCACTGATGGCCACACTGCGGGCAGCACCACCGGCTTCCAAAACGGCCTGGATGCGCTCGAGGACGCCATCCTCGATTTGGGCCTCTTTGCTGGTGCGGGCCTGCTTTTTCAGACGCTCCCGGCGCTTCTCAATCTGGGATAAATCGGCCAGGCCCAATTCCAAATTGATCACTTCGGCATCGCGGGCCGGGCCCACCGAACCCGAAACGTGAATCACGTCGTCGTGTTCAAAGCAGCGGACCACATGGACGATCGCGTCGACTTCGCGGATGTTCGCCAAAAACTTGTTGCCCAGGCCTTCGCCCTGGCTGGCCCCTTTCACCAGGCCGGCGATGTCGACAAATTCGACCCGGGTGGCAATCACCTCCTTCGAACGCGACAGTGCCGCTAACTCGCCCAGCCGTGGATCGGGCACGGACACCACCCCCGAATTGGGTTCAATGGTGCAAAAGGGATAGTTGGCAGCTTCGGCCTGGGCATTGGAGACCAGGGCATTGAAGAGGGTGGATTTGCCCACATTGGGCAGGCCCACAATTCCGGCTTTAAGCATGGCTGGAATCTAGATCGCCCAGGATCCACAAAACTCGCAACACCTGCCGTCCACCAGCGAGACTAGGAATACCGCCCAACAGGCCAATTTCAAGCAACACCCCCTTGAGCTCCCTCACGAGTTGGCTTCCCCCCAGCCTGCGCCGCCGGCGGGTCCTCGCTGGCGCTGCCGCCGGCTTGGTCCTGGTTGGCGCTGTGGCGATCGGCCAGCAGAAACGCGGGAATACCACCCGGCAACTGGAGAGCTACACCGTGGTGGCCGCGGCTGGGAGCCTGCCGGGGGTGGTGAATGCCACCGGGGAACTGGAGGCGGAAAAACGGGTCAATGTGAGCCCGAAG
This sequence comes from Synechococcaceae cyanobacterium, assembly GCA_947460085.1. Taxonomy (GTDB): domain Bacteria; phylum Cyanobacteriota; class Cyanobacteriia; order PCC-6307; family Cyanobiaceae; genus Cyanobium_A. Next base: position 2 of record CANHGA010000023.1, on the reverse strand, counting down.
CG